>NZ_JBFUDR010000186.1:0-12313 GCF_056404615.1 Massilia sp. P2_C2
GTCGGTGACGAACGCGTCGCTGCTGCCCGCGCTGCTGCCCGGCGTTGTGCGCAGGCGCGGCTGGCCTCCGAGCGCGACCAGCTTGCGGCTGACAGCATTCGCGGCCATCGGCACCACTTCGACCGGCAGCGGGAATTTACCCAACGTCTCGACCAGCTTGGAGCCGTCGGCGATGCACACGAACTTGCCGGACACGGACGCGACGATCTTTTCGCGCGTCAGGGCCGCGCCGCCGCCCTTGATCATGGCGCCGGTGGCATTGATCTCGTCGGCGCCGTCGACGTAGACGGAGATCGCTTCGACGTCGTTCAGGTCGAACACCTCGATGCCGTGGCCGCGCAGGCGCGTCGCCGTCGCTTCCGAAGACGCCACGGCGCCCTTGATGCGCTGCTTGATCTTGCCGAGTTCGTCGATGAAGAAGTTGGCGGTGGAACCGGTGCCGACGCCGATGATTTCGCCGTCGACCACGTAATCGATGGCGGCGCGGGCCACTGCCTGCTTGAGTTCGTCCTGAGTCATGATGTGAGTCGCAGTAAAAAGAATCCGATATTTTAGCGGATGGACACACGGTTATCGCCTCATGCGACGGTTTTCATGCCAATTCAGCATATAATGTTGCAAGCAAAGAAACACCAGACCCGCTCGGCCACCCATTGCCCAACGACATGCTCCGGATTCTGCACGTACTCCTGTTCGCCACCGTCCTCGCGCAAGGCACTGCCTTGGCCGCCGACTTCACGCCCGCTCCCGTCGGCCCGTACCGCGTCGGCTTCCACGTCCGCCAGCAGTACGACCGGGCACGCGTCTACCAGCATCCGCGCAACCCCGTCACGGCACAGGCAATGCATGGCGACCGGTCGCGGCCGCTGCAGACGCTCGTCTGGTATCCGGCCATCGGCACGGGCGGCGCCATGACCTGGCGCGACTATGTGGGGACCGTGGCCACCGAGGAAGAATTCAGCCGCATGCCGGACCAGGTGCGCCGCGCCACCGACCTGCTCGCCGGAACGCGCGAACTGCAGAGCCCCGTGCGTGCGCTGCGCGATGCGCCCGAGCGGCCGGGCAGATTCCCCGTCGTGATCTACGCGCCGAGCCACAGCGCCTATGCGGTCGAGAACACCGACCTGTGCGAATACCTCGCGAGCCATGGCTACATCGTGCTCGCCACGCCGTCGCTGGGCCCGCGTTCGCATACGATGACGGCCGACCTCGAAAGCGCCGAGGCGCAGGCCGCCGACATCKGCTTCCTCGTCGGCTATGCGCACACGCTGGCGCAGGCCGACACGGGCCGCATCGCCGTCGTCGGCCACAGCTGGGGCAGCCTCGCGAGCGTGCTGGCCGCGGCCCGGGACGACCGCATCCGCGCCCTCGTCACCCTCGACGGCTCGCTGCGTGCGGCCTATGACTTCGTCAACGGCGGCCCGCGCGCCGCGCGCTACGTCACGCCGGAACGCCTGGGCATCCCGTTGCTGTACATGACGCGCCTGCAGGACGAGGGCCCCGTCGGCACCGCGTTGCTGGGGCGCATACGCTATGCCGACGTCTACCTTGCCACGCTGGATGCCGAGAGCCACATGGATTTCTCGTCCTGGTCGCTGCGCATGGCACCCGACGCCGCGTTCGGCACGCGCACGCGCACGCAGGCGGGCGAGGCCTACGGCGCGATGGCGCGCGTCGTGGAGCGCTTCCTCGACGCGCGCCTGAAGAACGACGCGCCCGCGCGCCGCGAACTGGACGACGCCCTGGCCGCGCGCCGCCCGCCGTCCGGCCTCATCGCCTTCGCCATGCACCATGCGCAGAGCGCGCCGCCCACGCTGGACACCCTACTCGACCAGCTGGGCCARCAGGGCTTCGAACACATCGGCGTCATCTACGACCGCCTGCACGCGCAGAATCCGGAGCTGGTCCTCGACCCGCTGCAAGCCCACGACTGGGGCACGAAGCTGCTGCGCGAGCGCCGCCCGGAGGACGCCATGCAGGTCTTCCGGCTGGGCGTGCGGCTGTACCCGGAGCGTTTCGACTTCCTCTACGATGGCCTGGGCCAGGCCTGCGAGGCGGTGGGCGAGCGCGACGCGGCCATCGCCAGCTACCGGCAGGCGCTGGCGCTGGAGCCGGGACAGACCCACGCGCGCGCGCGGCTGTCGGCGCTGGGGGCTGCGGCCGCGCAATGAACTAACGCTACAGTGACAATGCGTGAGCGTTGAACGCGGCGCGTCGTGCTACCGTAGCATCCCGTGCGGCAACTCAACAGCGCTCATCCATGGAGGGTTATATGAAGCGGGTTACTGGCATTGGCGGCATCTTCTTCCAAGCAAAAGACCCGGCGGCGCTCGGTGAGTGGTACTGGCGCCACCTGGGCATCGACGTGCAGCCATGGGGCGGCGCGGTCTTCGACTGGGCCGACGATGCCGGCGCTCCGATCGGCGGCACCACGGCCTGGTCCGTCGGTCCCGCGGACGACGCCCAGTTCGCGCCGGGCACGGCCCCGTTCATGATCAATTACCGCGTGCACGATCTCGCCGCCCTGCTGCAGGCGCTGCGCGACGAAGGCTGCAACGTGCTGGACAAGACGGACGACTCGGAATACGGCAAGTTCGGCTGGGTCGTCGACCCCGAGGGCAACAAGGTCGAACTGTGGGAGCCGCCGGCCGGGCAGTGATACGATCAACCGTGCGCCTGCCGCCTCGTCCGCCATGTAGCGTTAGCACCTGACCGGCCAGCCGGGCCAATGCAACGGAGGAACCACGGTGAACGCGCGCTACCGACCGATCACGCGCCTGGGCCTGGGCGTGAACACGCTCGCCCCCTGCGTGCGCGCGCTGCGCCAGTCCGACCCGGACATCTTCCTGCTGGCCGGCCGCTACACGCTGATGGAAACGACGCCGCTCGCCGAGTTCTTCCCGCTGTGCGCGCAACGCGGCGCGCACGTCGTGCTGGGCGGGCCGTTCAATTCCGGCTTCCTCGCCGGCGGCACGCACTACGATTACCGTCCCGGGACGCCCGAACAGCATGCGCAGCGCGAGCGCCTGCGCCAGGTGGCGGCGCGCCACCACATCGACCTGGCCGCGGCGGCGCTGCAATTCGGCCTCGCGCATCCGGTCGTCGCCGCGACGATCCCCGGCGCCAGCAGCCCGGAACACCTGCGGCGCAACGCGACGCTGATGGAGATCCGGATTCCGGCCGCGTTCTGGGTAGAATTGCGGGCCGCAGGGCTGGTGCCGCCGGAGGCACCGCTGCCGCAAGGGCAATCCGTCATCTGATCCGGCGACGGCAGCGGCCATCCGCCCCGCTTGCGCATCGCCGGCGGATTTGTCACTATGCCCAGATTCAACTCAATCCGCCAACATGCCACTCTCCAACTACCTCGATACCACACCCCAGCTCGCCGAGCGCGTCTACCTGCACCCATCGGCGCAGGTGATCGGCAGCGTACGCCTCGGCGCCGACTGCTCGGTCTGGTGCAACGCCGTCCTGCGCGGCGACGTCAACGACATCGTCATCGGCAACTGCACCAACATCCAGGATCTCACGATGGGCCACGTGTCGCACAAGACGCCGGCGAAACCCGACGGCTCGCCGCTCGTCATCGGCGATTACGTCACCATCGGCCACGCCGTGATCCTGCACGGCTGCAGGATCGGCAACGAATGCCTCATCGGCATGGGCACCATCGTGATGGACGACGTGGTCGTCGAGGATCGCGTCATGATCGGCGCAGGCAGCCTCGTCCCGCCGGGCAAGACGCTGGAAAGCGGCTTCCTGTACGTGGGCCGGCCCGTCAGCCAGGTCCGGCCGTTGACCGAGGCCGAGATCGCTTACCTGCGCTATTCGGCCGAGCACTATGTACGCGTCAAGAACAATTATCTGAACGGACAATAAGGACAGCCGGAGACCGCCGTGCCGAAACAGCAAACGCCATCGATCACCTGGCAGGACGACGCCAATCCAGCCGATTACGAGGCCGCGGGCCACTACCTCGCCCTCGTCGACATCCAGAAAAATATCGACAAGACGCTGGCGGACCTGAAGGCCGGCGCAATCGTCGAATACAAGGCGACGGACCTGCTGCGCGCCGCCCAGCTCATCGTGCCCAAGGCGGACGACCGCCCGACGCGCGAGCAGATCAAGAAGATCAGGCATGGGGAGCCGATGGCCCCGGTGCTCCTCGTGCGCGTGCCGGCGCTGCGGAAAGTCATCGTCGCGGACGGGTTTCACCGGATTTGCGCGGCGTACCGTATCGATCCCGACGTCGTGCTGCACTGTAAGCTGGCCGGCGCCTGAATCCTCAATCCCCCGGCAGCAGGCACCCGTACAGATGCGGCCCTTCCCGGTCCCCATACCGGATCTGGTGCACGACGGCGCTGCCGTCATGCCGGCGCGCGAGGCAAAAGCGCGCCTCGTAGAAGGGCGCCGTCCGTCCGCCGGCGCCCGGCCAGGCCTCGATGCGCAGGCTGTACACGCGCCCCGGCACCAGCGGGCCGGACGCCGTGCGCGGCAGCGACGCGACCCGGCCGCCGTAGGGCACGCACATGCCGTAGGTCAGCGGGAACGTGCGCTCCTTCGGCATCGTCATCCTCCATACCGGGTGTGCGCCTTCCGTCACGACGACGCCCTGGAAGTCCGGCGTGCCCAGGCGTTCCTCGCGCGGGGTGATGGTGAAGCACGGGCCGCCGCGCGGGCCTTCGCGCACCTCCGCCTCGCCGACGCGCGCATGCGCTACCGTGGCCGGCAGCCAGGCGCAGGCCAACAGGACATGGATGAAGATGCGGAAGCCAACGGACATGACCGTCTCGCGGAAAAGGACGCAAGACGAAAGCCTAAGCCGGTCTCCACATCAGATTTTGAGGATGCGCAAGCTCATGGCCACCCGGCGCGCACTGCCGCGTGGCAGGTTGTCGGGATCGCGCGGATCGGCCAGGAAGCGCGCCAGCACCTGTTCGTACAGGTCGAGCTGGTGCGCATGGCGGCGCTGGCGCATGACACGCGTGTTGCGCATGTATTTGAGCGCGAAATAATCCGCGAGCAGGTCGCCCTGCGCTTCCATGTTGTAGTCGGACAGCAGTGCGCCAGCGCGCAACTCGTACTGGTAAGACAGGCCGATACGGAAGGCGCCGCGCAGCCGCACGGGGTAGCCGAGCTGGTGCTGCCAAACGTGCACCAACTCGTGCATGAACCAGTGGATCGTATGCGGATCCCCCGCCGCGTAGTCGGGCAGGAAGCAGGATGGGTGGAAATATATGTTGCCGTTGGGGGTCATGGCGCAGTTTTTCGGCTGCACCAGCGGCAAGTAGCGGCGGCCGTGCACGCGCACGCGCGTGCAATCGATGGCGTCGCCGAACAGCAGCGACGCCATGCGCATCTCGCCCGGAGTCAGACCCCGGAGCAGGCGCCGCTGCATTGCTGGCTCAGGCTCAGGCGGCCTTCAGCGCGGCAGCGGCTTTCGCCAGGTCGGTGATCAGGTTCCAGTCGCCGGCCTTCATCGCGTCGGCCGGGGTCAGCCACGAGCCGCCCACGCAGGCGACGTTCTTCAGCGCGAGGAATTGCGGCGCCGTCTCGATCGAGATGCCGCCCGTCGGGCAGAACGTGACGTCCGGCAGCGGGCCGCCGATGCCCTTCAGCATGCCGACGCCGCCCGCCGGCACGGCCGGGAACAGCTTCAGCTGCTTGAAGCCGGCTTCGCGCGCCACCATCACTTCGGACGGCGTCATGCAGCCCGGCAGCAGCGGCAGGCCACTCTTCTTCGCGGCCTCGATCAGGGCCGGGGTCAGGCCCGGCGACACGCCGAACACGGCACCGGCATCGCGTGATGCGGCGAATTCTTCCGGCTGGGTCAGGGTGCCGACGCCGACGATCGCGCCTTCCACTTCGGACATCGCGCGGATCGCGTCCAGGCCGTGCTTGGTACGCAGCGTGACTTCGAGCACGCGGATGCCGCCGGCGACGAGCGCCTTGGCGAGGGGGACGGCATGGTCAGGGTCGTCGATCGCGATCACGGGGATCACGACGGCCGATTTCATGATGTCCAACAGGGTCATATCGTTACTCATCGTTGTGCTCACTTTGATTTACGGAACAAAAAATCTTCGTCGGAACCCGGCATGATCTCGCCGCTGTCGGTACCTTCGTGAAGGGGAACGGTCGTGTCGATCGGCGACGGCAGCGGGAAGTGGGCGGCGCCCTCTTCGGCCGCGGTGACGGATTTGCGGAACATGTCGAACAGTTCGCGGCCCATGCCGATGTGGTTGGAGCTGAGGTCGGCCGTCGCCATCTTGCGCGCGGCCCACACGTCGGCCGGCACCAGCGCTTCCAGCGTGCCCTGGGTGGCGTCCACGCGGATGATGTCGCCATCGCGCACGAGGCCCAGCGGACCGCCGGCCAGGATTTCCGGCGACACGTGGATCGCGGCCGGCACCTTGCCCGACGCGCCCGACATGCGGCCATCCGTCACCAGCGCGACGTGGAAGCCGGAGTCCTGCAGGTTGGCCAGTGCCGGCGTCAGCGCGTGCAGTTCCGGCATGCCGTTGGCGCGCGGGCCCTGGAAGCGCAGCACGGCGACGAAGTCGCGGTTCAGCTTGCCGGCCTTGTAGGCGTGCATGAAATCGTCCTGCGAGTCGAACGTCAGTGCCGGGGCTTCGACGATGTGGTGTTCCTTCTTGACGGCCGAGATCTTCATCACGGCGCGGCCCAGGTTGCCCTGCACGAGGATCAGGCCGCCGTTGTCGCTGAACGGGTTCGACGCTTTACGCAGCACGGACTCGTCGCCGCTCTGTTCCGGCAGGTCGCGCCAGACGACCTTGTCGCCGTCCAGGAACGGTTCCTTGCAGTGGTTGCGCAGGCCGCGGCCGAGGATGGTGTTGACGTCGTCGTGCGCGAGGCCGGCGTCCAGCAGTTCGCGGATGACGAAGGTCGGGCCGCCCGCGGCCTGGAAATAGTTCACGTCGGCGTCGCCGTTCGGGTACACGCGCGTCAGCAGCGGTACGACCTTCGACAGCTCGTCGAAATCGTTCCAGTCGATCACGATGCCGGCCGCGCGCGCGATCGCGACGAGGTGCAGCGTGTGGTTCGTGGAACCGCCCGTCGCGTGCAGCGCGGCGATGGCGTTGACGATGCTCTTTTCATCGACGATGTGGCCGATCGGCATGTACTCGCCGCCCTGCTGCGAGATCTTGACGGCGTGCTGGGCCGCGGCGCGGGTCAGCGCCTCGCGCAGCGGCGTGTCCGGATGGACGAAGGCGGCGCCCGGCAGATGCAGGCCCATCATCTCCATCAGCATCTGGTTGCTGTTAGCGGTACCGTAGAAGGTACACGTACCGGCGCCGTGGTAGGCCTTGGCCTCGCCTTCCATCAATTCCTCACGGGTAGCCTCGCCCTTCGCATAGCGCTGGCGGATGGCGGCTTTTTCCTTGTTCGAGATACCGGTCGCCATCGGGCCGCCCGGCACGAAGATGCCCGGGATGTGGCCGAAGTGCAGCGCGCCGATCAGGAGGCCCGGCACGATCTTGTCGCAGATGCCCAGGTACAGGCTGGCGTCGAACATGTTGTGCGACAGCGCGATGGCGGTCGACATGGCGATGGCGTCGCGCGAGAACAGCGACAGCTCCATGCCCGGCTGACCCTGCGTGACGCCGTCGCACATGGCGGGCACGCCGCCGGCGAACTGGGCCACGGCGCCGACTTCGCGCACGGCATCCTTGATGACCGTCGGGTAGTGCTCGAACGGCTGGTGCGCCGACAGCATGTCGTTGTACGAAGAGACGATCGCGACGGACGGCTGCTTGTACTCGCGCAGCTTGAGCTTGTCGTTGGCCGGGAACGCGGCGAAACCGTGCGCCAGGTTCGTGCAGGCCAGCACGCTGCGCTGCACGCCCTTCACGCGCGCGGCATCGAGATGCGCCAGGTAGGCCTGGCGCGAGGGCCGGCTACGCTTGATGATCCGGTTGGTGACCTGTTCTACTACGGGGTGCAGCGCCATGATCTGTTCCTTGTGAATTAAATTTCTGAAATTTTACTACGAAATGCGCGTTGCCGCGCATTTCTCGGTTAATTTGGGGAATGAAAAGCGGCCAATGTGCATGTGTTACGCGTGGGCACAGGGGTGCCCACCCTACGTTTTGCTGGCCAACGCATTCCGGTAGGGTGGGCACCCCGTGCCCACGCGTTCAACCAGCCCACGCACCGTCGCAACAAGCGAATCGCCATGCAACACAATCTATTTATGTAGTGAATTTACGCCCGCTTCCTGTATGATTCGCTAACCTGCACAAAATGACATCATACCGTCCATACCATGCGCCAACCACCCCTGACCAGCACCGCCAGTTTCCAGGCCCTCGAGGCCCATGCCCAAGATGCCCAGCAATGGCAGATGCGCGACCTGTTCGCGCAAGACCCGCGGCGCTTCGAGCGCCTGTCGGTCGAAGCGGCCGGGCTGTTCCTAGACTATTCAAAAAACCGCCTGGACGGGCGCACGCTTGCACTACTGGCTGAGCTGGCGCGCGAGCGCGGCGTCGAGCGCCTGCGCGACGCCATGTTTGCCGGCGAAAAGATCAACCTGACGGAAAACCGCGCCGTGCTGCACACCGCGCTGCGCGCGCCGAAGGACAAGCAGATCACGGTCGACGGCCAGGACGTGACGGGCGACGTACACTCGGTCCTCGCACGCATCAGGACGTTCAGCGACGCCGTGCGCAGCGGCCAGTGGCGCGGCCACACCGGCAAGGAAATCACCGACATCGTCAACGTCGGCATCGGCGGCTCCGACCTGGGTCCGAAGATGGTCTGCCTGGCCCTGCGCCAGTTCGCGCATCCGCGCCTGACCATGCACTTCGTCTCGAACGTCGACGGCCACGACATGGACGCCGCGCTGTCGCGCGTGAACCCGGAAACGACGCTGTTCATCATCGCGTCGAAGACGTTCACGACGGCCGAGACCATGATGAACGCGAACACGGCGCGCAGCTGGTTCCTCAAGCATGCATCCGAACAGGCGCTGGCCAGGCACTTCGTCGCCGTGTCGACGAACGTGGAAGCCATCAAGAAATTCGGCATCGACCCGGACAACATGTTCCCGTTCTGGGACTGGGTCGGCGGCCGCTATTCCGTCTGGTCGGCGATCGGCCTGCCGGTCGCGCTGTGCGTCGGCTATGGCTATTTCGCCGACTTCCTCGCGGGCGCGCACGCGCTGGACGAGCACTTCCGCACCGCGCCCATCGAGCAGAACCTGCCGGTGATCCTGGCCCTCGTCGGCTTCTGGAATCGCGAATTCCTCGGCTGCCCATCGGTGTCGATCGCCCCGTACCACCAGGACCTGAACCGCTTCCCGGCCTACCTGCAGCAGCTCGACATGGAAAGCAACGGCAAGCGCGTCACGCGCGCCGGCGACACCATCACCGACTACGCGACCTGCCCCGTGATCTGGGGCGACGTCGGCACGAACGGCCAGCACGCCTATTTCCAGCTGCTGCACCAGGGTACCGACGTCACGCCGATCGACTTCATCGCCGCGCTGCGTCCGGCGCATGAATTCCACAACCATCACGCTGCCCTGCTCGCGAACTGCTTCGCGCAGTCGGAAGCCTTCATGAAGGGCAAGACCGCGGACGAGGTGCGCCAGGACCTGGCCGGCCAGGACGCGGCCGAGATCGAGCGCCTGGTGCCGCACAAGACGTTCCCGGGCAATCGTCCGAGCAACACGATCCTGATGGAATACCTGACCCCGGCGACGCTGGGCGCCCTGATCGCGCTGTACGAGCACAAGACGTTCGTGCAGGGCGCGCTGTGGGACGTGAACAGCTTCGACCAGTGGGGCGTGGAACTGGGCAAGGTGCTGGCCAGGAAGATCGAGGCGGAGCTGAACGGCGCAGCGCAACCGGCGCAACACGACGGCTCGACCAACGGCCTGATCGCCCGCGCCAGGGCCGCCGTCTGAGGAGCACCCATGAAGACTGAAAAATTCCACGTCGTGCATGACGAGGCGATGCAGGTCGGCGAATCGGCCGTCTGGCATGCCGTTGAATCCGCGCTGTACTGGGTCGACATCGACGGCAAGTCCGTGCATCGCCTGCACCCGTCGAGCGGCAAGTACTCGCGCTGGAACACGGCCACGGAGCCGTCGGCCATCGCCGTCGACATCGACAACAACCTCGTGCTGGCCACGCGCGCCGGCTTCGTCTACCTGAACACGACGACGGGCGAGCTCAGCGACATCGTGCCGGCACCATACGACACCGCCATCGTCCGCTTCAACGACGGCCGCACGGATCCGGCGGGCCGCTTCTGGGTCGGCACGATGTACGAGCCGCGCGACCAGCCCAGGGCCGAGATGTATGTGCTGGACAAGGGCCAGTTGCGCCAGGCCTGGGCCGGTGGCATGACGAACTCGAACGGCCTGTCGTTCAGCCCGGACGGCAAGACCATGTACCACTCCGACACGACCACCCACCGCGTCGACGCCTACGACTACGACGTCAGGACGGGCACGGCATCGAACCGGCGCAACCTCGTCACGTTCTCCGACGACAAGAAGGCCCCGGACTACGGCGGCCGTCCGGACGGCGCGGCGGTGGACAGCGAAGGCAATTACTGGTCCGCGATGTACGAAGGCGGCCGCCTCGTCAAGCTGTCGCCGACGGGCGAGCTGCTGCAGGAAATCGAACTGCCGGTGCGCTGCCCGACGTCCGTCGCGTTCGGCGGACCGGACCTGCGCACCCTGTACGTCACCAGCGCCAGCAAGGGCCGTTCGAATGACGAGCTGGCGCAGTATCCGCACAGCGGCAAGGTGCTGGCGTTTACCGTGGACGTGTCCGGTATCGAGCAGGCCGAATACCGCGGTTGATGTTCGCGTGGGCACGGGGTGCCCACCCTACGGCCTCAGGTAAGCAAACTGCTCAGAAGGATAATACAAGGGTGGGCTCCCCGAGCCCACCGAACCGTCGCATACCACCACCGTTTTTCCTCGCGCCCGCACCCGCATGGATGTGGCACCATTACATCCAACTACACCCAACTACGTAGTAAATTTTCTTGCGCTATCAGTAATCGTGTAGTAAATTTACAGCATTTCATACCCTCGACAGACACCATGGCTCTTTCCGATTTCGACCTCGTTTTCTTCGGCGGCAGCGGCGACCTCGCGATGCGCAAGCTGTTGCCGGCGATGTATGCCCGTGACGTGTGCAACGACCTGCCCCCGACGGCGCGCATCATCTGCGTCGGCCGCGATGCCATGTCGCAGGAAGCGTTCATCGAGATGGTGGAGACCAACGCGAAGCCGCACGTGAAGGAAACCGTCGACGGCGCCGCATGGCAGGCTTTCCTCGACCGCATCACGTACGTCGGCGTCGACGCCGGCAACGTGTCCACCTATGCCGCGCTGGCCGAAGCGCTGCGCCGCGACCCCTCGCTCACGCGCGTCTACTACCTGGCCACGCCGCCGCAACTGTTCGCCACGATCTGCGAGAACCTGGCCGCCTGCGGCCTGGCCACGCCGAATTCGCGCGTCGTGCTGGAAAAGCCGCTGGGCCGCGACCTGGCATCGGCCAAACAGATCAACGCCGACGTCGGCAAGGTCTTCGCCGAATCGCAGATCTACCGGATCGACCACTACCTCGGCAAGGAAACCGTGCAGAATCTGCTGGCCCTGCGCTTCGGCAACATCCTGTTCGAACCGCTGTGGCGCCGCGAGTGGATCTCGGACGTGCAGATCACCATCGCGGAAAAGATCGGCGTGGGCAACCGCCTGGGCTATTACGACAATTCGGGCGCGCTGCGCGACATGCTGCAGAACCACCTGCTGCAACTGCTGTGTATCGTCGCGATGGAACCGCCGACGTCGATCGCGCCGGACGCCGTGCGCGACGCCAAGCTGCAGGTGCTGCGCTCGCTGAAGCGCTTCACCCCGACGACGCTGTCGCAGAACATCGTGCGCGGCCAGTACCGCGCCGGCTATGTCGACGGCCAGCCGGTGCCGGGCTACCGCGACGAACCGGGCGCGCCGAAGCAGTCGAAGACGGAAACCTTCGTGGCGATGAAGGCCGAAATCGACACGTGGCGCTGGGCCGGCGTGCCGTTCTACCTGCGCACCGGCAAGCGCATGGCCGCCCGCCACGCGGAGAACGTCGTGCGCTACCAGCCGAACCCCCATTCGCTCATCAACCAGCCGACGTCGAGCTTCCAGCACAACACCCTCGTAATCCGCCTGCAGCCGGACGAAGGCCTGTCGATGAACCGGATGGCCACGACGCCGGGCGATTCCATGCGCCTGAAGCAGGCCGAACTCGAACTCGATTTCCGCGAACAGTTCAAGTCCCCGCGC
>NZ_JBFUDR010000187.1:0-12285 GCF_056404615.1 Massilia sp. P2_C2
GTCCAGGCCGAGTCCGAGGAAGGCCAGCAGCCGCCCCTCCTTGACCAGCGGCACCATCAGGCAGGCCTGCACGCCGAGCGCGGCATAGGCGCCGTGGCGCGCGGCCGTGCGCGGGTCGGTCAGCAAGTCGGCCAATGCGACGATGTCGCCGGCGCGGCCGGCACGCCCCAGTTCGGGACCGAAGGCGTCGATGGCAAAGGTATTGCCGGCCACGCCGGGCAGGCCGCGCCGGCTCCAGTCGCGCGGGACGAAGAACGTGTCGAGCGGGTCGTCGACCTCGCCGTACAGCACGCGTGCCATGCCCAGTTCCAGTCCCAGCAGCATGCAGCCGGTGCGGATGGCGTCGTCGCCCGACGCCAGCGGGCGCAGGGCGTCGGCCACCGTCAGTTCGAACGCGGCGCGGCGCTCGGCCTGCACACGGGCCGTCGTCTCGATGCACGTGCAATACATGCCGGCCACGCGGCCGTGGCCGTCGTGCAGCGGCGAATACGAAAAGGTAAACCAGGTCTGTTCGCGAAAGCCTTTGCGCTCGATCACGAGCGGCAGGTCTTCGAAATAGGCGGACTTGTTGGACAGCGCGCGGTCGACGATGGGCACGAGCTCGGGCCAGATCTCGGCCCAGACCTGCTGAAACGACGCGCCGAACGCGGCCGGGTGCTTGTCGCCGAGGATGGGGATGTAGGCGTCGTTGTACAGGAAGCGCAGCTCGGCGCCCCAGGCGATGAACATTGGGAACGCCGAGCTGCCGGCCATCGAGAAGGCAGTGACCAGTTCGGGCGGCCAGCCATCCGGCGGACCAAGCGGCGACATGCCCCAGTCCGTCTCGCGCAGGAGGCGCCGGACGTCGCTCGCTTCGCCGAGACCGGCGATGGTACGCAGAATGTCAGCCATGGCCGATTCTCGCATACCTTCGTGGCGGCCCCATGCACGATTGCAACTTCGTGTCGGGGCTGCCACGTTGTTTTACAGTTTAATGAAATGCTCGCGGTAGTAGCGCAGTTCTTCGATGGATTCGATGATATCGGCCAGCGCCGTATGCTTCTGCGCCTTCTTGAAACCGCCAGCCAGTTCCGGCTTCCAGCGGCGGCACAGCTCCTTCAAGGTCGACACATCCAGGTTACGGTAATGGAAGAACGCTTCCAGCTTCGGCATGCCGCGCGCCATGAAACGGCGGTCCTGGCAAATCGAGTTGCCGCACATCGGCGATTTATTTGCCGGCACCCACTGCTTCAGGAAGGCGATCAGCTGTTCCTCGGCCTGGGCTTCGTTGATCGTCGACGCCTTGACGCGGTCGATCAGGCCGGAGCGGCCGTGCGTCCCCTTGTTCCAGGCATCCATCTTGTCCAGCGTCGCGTCGCTCTGGTGGACGGCGATCACGGGACCTTCGGCCAGCACGTTCAGGTTGGCGTCCGTGACGACGGCGGCAACTTCGATGATGCGGTCGTTGTCCGGGTCCAGGCCGGTCATTTCCATGTCGATCCAGACCAGGTTGAACTCGTTCGGGCGTGGGGTCGCTGCTTCGGTAGCGTTGGCTTGTGACATAATTCTCTCTTTGCTAAGTCAGCGGGGTCAGAGCACAACCATGAAATTCGTGCTCTGACCCCGAATATGATCTGCGGGGTCAGAGCACGGGCGTAAAATTCGTGCTCTGACCCCGAAAGTTGGATTTTCTCACAGGCACCGCATGCTTTCATCCGCGTTTTCGGTTTCGTTCGTCGTTTTTCTCCTGCTCACGCTCGGCCTGCGCTACTGGCTGGCCAGGCGGCATATCCGCCACGTGCTGCGGCACCGCGCCGCCGTCCCGGCCGAATTCGCGGAAAAGATCCCGCTGTCCGCACACCAGAAGGCGGCCGACTACACGGTCGCCAAGACCCGCTTCGGCCTGTGGGCCGCGCTGTGGAATACGCTCGTGCTGACCGGCTTCACCCTGCTGGGCGGATTGCAGGCGCTGTCGACGGCGCTGCTGCACGTTGCCGGCCCGGGTATGGCGCACCAGATCCTGTTGATCGTCGCGTTCGCCATCGTCTCCGGTGCGCTCGACCTGCCGTTTTCCTGGTACCGCCAGTTCGTGCTGGAAGAACGCTTCGGCTTTAACAAGATGACGCTCGGCCTGTGGATCGCCGACGCCGTCAAGGGCGGCCTCATCGGCGCCGTCATCGGCCTGCCGCTGGTGTGGGTCGTGCTCACCTTGATGGACCGGACGGGCGCCCTGTGGTGGTTGTACGCCTGGCTCGTGTGGAGCGGCTTCCAGTTGCTGATGATGGTGTTGTACCCGACCGTCATCGCGCCGCTGTTCAACAAGTTCACGCCGCTCGCGGACGACAAGCTGAAGGACCGCATCGAGGCCTTGATGGCGCGCGTCGGCTTCGCATCGAAGGGCCTGTTCGTGATGGACGGCAGCAAGCGCTCCGCGCACGGCAACGCGTATTTCTCCGGCTTCGGTGCAAATAAACGCATCGTGTTCTTCGACACCCTGCTGTCGCGCCTGGCGCCGCCGGAGATCGAGGCCGTGCTGGCGCACGAGCTGGGCCACTTCAAGCTGAAGCACATCGTCAAGCGCATCGCCGTGTTGTTCGCGCTGTCGCTGGCCTTCCTCGCCCTGCTGGGCTGGCTCAAGACGCAGGTCTGGTTCTACACGGGCCTGGGCGTGCTGCCGCTGCTGGGCCAGGCCAACGATGCGATGGCCCTGCTGCTGTTCTCGCTCGCGCTCCCGGTGTTCACGTTCCCGTTCTCGCCGCTCACGTCGATCACGTCGCGCAAGCACGAGTTCGAGGCGGACGCCTTCGCCGCCAGCCACAGCGATGCGCGCGACCTCGTCTCCGCCCTCGTCAAGATGTACGAGGACAATGCCTCCACCCTGACGCCGGACCCGATCCACTCGGCGTTCTACGATTCGCACCCGCCGGCCTCCGTACGCATCCGGCAACTGCGCCTGGCGGGGGTGGCATGAGCCTCGTCGACCGCCATTGCACGCACGGCGCGGGCGCGCTGGACGACGCCGCCATCCAGGCCCTGTTGCCCGAAGTGCCGGACTGGAAGATCACGGGGGACCGCCTCGAGCGGGAGTTCGTGTTCCGTGACTTTCACGAGACGATGGAATTCGTGAACGCCCTCGCCTTCATGATCCACCGCGAAGACCATCATCCCGACCTGACCGTCGGCTACCGCCGCTGCAAGGCGGCGTGGACGACGCATTCGGCCGGCAACCGCCTGTCCGACAACGACTTCATTTGCGCGGCCAGGGCCGACGCACTGTACGCGGGACGGGCCGGCGCATGAGTAAACAGAATAAGGCCAGTGAGTTGACGGGCACCATCGTCGCCGCCCACGGCCGTCATTATTTGGCCGACGTCGAGGGCGACTTCCTGCAATGCGTCACGCGCGGAAAAAAGACGAACGTCGCCGTGGGCGACATCGTGCACCTGAAGCGCACGTCGAACGACCAGGCCGTCATCGAAAAGATCGCCGAGCGCACCACCCTGCTGTACCGCTCCGACCAGTACAAGAGCAAGCTGCTGGCCGCGAACATCACACGGCTGTTCATCGTCATCGCGACGGAACCCAGCTTTGCCGACGACCTCGTCTCGCGCGCCCTCGTCGCCTGCGAGGCGGCCGGGATAGCTGCGCACCTCATCCTGAACAAGGTCGACCTGGAGACGAACCTCGCCCGCGCGCGCGAACGGGCGGGCCTGTACACGAACCTCGGCTATCCGCTGCACGAAGTATCGGCCAAGACGCATCCCGACGAGACGATCGCCACCCTGCAGCCGCTGCTGATGGACCAGTCGTCGATCCTGATCGGCCAGTCGGGCATGGGCAAGTCGTCGCTGGTGAACCTGCTGGTGCCGGATGCAGACATCGCCGTGCGCGAGATTTCCGAAGCGCTGGACACCGGCAAGCACACGACGACGTTTACCCGTTTGTACAAGCTGCCCGGCGGCGGCACGCTGATCGACTCGCCGGGCTTCCAGGAATTCGGCCTGTACCACCTGACGGAAGGCATGCTGGAACGGGCGTTCGTCGAGTTCAAGTCCTACCTGGGCGGTTGCAAGTACTACAACTGCCGTCATCTGGCGGAGCCGCAGTGCGCCGTGCTGCAGGCCGTCGCGGATGGGAAGATCGCGCAGCTGCGCCACGAGCTGTACGGGCAGCTGCTGCACGAGTCGGCGCAGACGCTGTACTGACAACACTGGCCGATCTCCGCAGCAAATTTCCCGAGTGACAAGCAAAACCGCTTATAATCCAAGAGATTATCGTATCTCAGACACAAAAATGGCTGGCACGACTCCCACCAACATCAAGCACTTCCTGCAGTTCTCCGACTTCACCCGCGACGAGTTCGAGTACCTGATCGAGCGCGCAACCGTCATCAAGCGCAAGTTCAAGAACTACGAGATCTACCACCCGCTGATCGACCGCACGCTGGTCATGGTGTTCGAAAAGAATTCCACGCGTACGCGCCTGTCGTTCGAGGCCGGCATGCACCAGCTCGGTGGCGCCGCGATCTACCTGAACACGCGCGACAGCCAGCTGGGCCGCGGCGAGCCCGTCGAGGACGCCGGCCAGGTGATGTCGCGCATGTGCGATATCATCATGATCCGCACGTTCGGCCAGGACATCATCGAGCGCTTCGCCGCGAATTCGCGCGTGCCGGTGATCAATGGCCTGACCAATGAACACCACCCCTGCCAGGTGCTGGCCGATATCTTCACGTATTACGAGCACCGCGGTTCCATCGTCGGCAAGACGGTGGCCTGGGTCGGCGACGCCAACAACATGCTGTACTCCTGGCTGCAGGCGGCGGAAGTGTTCGGCTTCCACCTGAACGTGTCGACGCCGAAGGGCTACGACATGGATCCGAAGCTGGTCACCACGAAGAACTACACCTTCTTCGAGAACCCGTCCGACGCGTGCGCCGGCGCGCATCTCGTCAACACCGACGTGTGGACGAGCATGGGCTACGAAAAGGAAAACGCCGAGCGCCTGAAGGCATTCGACGGCTTCATCGTCGACGAAGCGAAGATGGCGCGTGCAAGCAGCGACGCCCTGTTCATGCACTGCCTGCCCGCGCACCGCGGCGAGGAAGTGTCGGCCGGCGTCATCGACGGTCCGCAATCCGTCGTCTGGGACGAGGCCGAGAACCGCCTRCACGTGCAAAAGGCGCTGATCGAATACCYGCTGCTGGGCCGCATCGAAAACAAATAACGCCACCATCCCGCAACCATTGAGCCTGATCGTCGGCCCGCTGAGGGCCGGCTGACCATCATCCCCTCCACATCTGACATCACTGGAACTTCCATGAGCGACATTAAAAAAGTAGTCCTCGCCTATTCGGGCGGCCTCGACACCTCCGTCATCCTCAAATGGCTGCAGGATAACTACAAGTGCGAAATCGTCACCTTCACCGCCGACCTGGGCCAGGGTGAAGAGCTGGAACCGGCGCGCGCCAAGGCACTGAAGTTCGGCATCAAGCCGGAAAACATCTACATCGACGACGTGCGCGAAGAATTCGTGCGCGACTTCGTGTTCCCGATGTTCCGCGCCAACACCGTGTACGAAGGCGAATACCTGCTGGGCACGTCGATCGCGCGTCCGCTGATCGCCAAGCGCCTGATCGAGATCGCCAACGAGACCGGCGCCGACGCCGTGTCGCACGGCGCGACCGGCAAGGGCAACGACCAGGTCCGTTTCGAGCTGGGTGCCTACGCGCTGAAGCCGGACGTCAAGATCATCGCCCCGTGGCGCGAGTGGGACCTGCTGTCGCGTGAAAAACTGCTGAAGTACGCGGAAGACGCCGGCATCGACATCGACATGAAGCACAAGAACGGCGGCGCACCGTACTCGATGGACGCCAACCTGCTGCACATCTCGTTCGAAGGCCGCCACCTGGAAAACCCGAGCGCGGAAGCCGAGGAATCGATGTGGCGCTGGACCGTGTCGCCGGAAGCGGCACCGGATGCACCGGAATACCTGGACATCGAATTCCAGAACGGCGACATCGTGGCCCTGAACGGCAAGCAGCTGACCCCGGCCCAGGTGCTGACCGAGCTGAACCGCCTGGGCGGCAAGCACGGCATCGGCCGCCTGGACCTGGTGGAAAACCGCTACGTCGGCATGAAGTCGCGCGGCTGCTATGAAACGCCGGGCGGCACCATCATGCTGCGCGCGCACCGCGCCATCGAATCGATCACGCTGGACCGCGAAGTGGCGCACCTGAAGGACGACCTGATGCCGCGCTACGCGTCGCTGATCTATAACGGCTACTGGTGGGCACCGGAACGCGTCGCGCTGCAGACGCTGATCGACCACACCCAGAAGAGCGTGAACGGCTGGGTCCGCGTCAAGCTGTACAAGGGCAATGTGATCGTCGTGTCGCGCGATTCGAAGACGGATTCGCTGTTCGACATGAACATCGCCACCTTCGACGAAGACGGCGGCGCCTACAACCAGGCCGACGCCGGCGGCTTCATCAAGCTGAACGCGCTGCGCATGCGCATCGCGGCGAAGGCACGCGCCAAGCGCGGCCAGTAATATCGCGCGTCATGCGTGAGCCGCCGGTCCTCGCGGGCCGGCGGCTTTTTGTTTTTCGATGGCTGGAGCCGTCACCCGGCACCGGGTGGGTGCCAGGGCCGCGCGACGATCCGGTAACGCACGACCAGTTCGTCGTCCACCGCCAGTAGCCCGCCCCCCACCGAGAACGGCGTGATGCCGAAATCGGTCTGTTTCAGGCGCGCGGTACCTTCCGCGGTCACCTGGGCTGCATCGACCTGGACCGCGGCAGGCAAGTCCATCCAGCGCGTGACGCCGTGCAACGTGACGGCGACGCGCAACGGGCCATTGCCATCGACCGGGCGTTGCGCGTGCAAGGTCACCACCGGGTAATGCTGCGCGTCGAGCACCGGACCGAGCATGTTGTTGCGCGTGCCCTCGACGGCCTCGGGCGACGGCCGCGTGTCGATGCCGGCGTCGCGCAGCAGTTGCGGTTCGTCGACGGTCAGCTGGTCCACGCGAAACGACATGTCGGCGCGGCCCAGGCCGGGCGCCGCCTGCCCCGCCAGCGTGTGGCTGGCCACCACGTGATCGTGCCCGAGCCGCGCCATCAGGCCAGCGCGGCGGACCGTGACGGCCAGCAGCGAGGCGGCCGGGTCGATTGCGTAGATGGCTTCGCCGGCGGCTGGCGGCGCGCGATATGTATCCGGACCTGCGACCGGGTTGGGCGTCGGCGTCGGTGGCGCCAGCGGCTGGCCGCAGGCGGTCAGCAGTACCAGTAATGGAAGGAGCGAAGATTTTGCCGTGATGTCATTCGCCTTGCGGCGCCGGACAGCAGTCCGAGCGCCGATTACACTGAAGCATGCTGCCATCCGCATGCAGCTGAGTGTTTGACGTGTCATTTCCATATTCCCCCAGCAGTCAGGCAATCTTTCTCTCCGCCGTTTTCGGCTATTTGGTATAACTATCCAATGTGGCAAGAAAATTGCCACTCTTGGCCAGCTCTTGGGTCAGATTTTTCCCAGCATTGATTTCTTGGCCGCTCATTTCGCGGAAATCATATCGCGATTCCTGATCGCGTTGGTTTGCCCCAGGCTGTCATTGGAAGCTGCGAGACTAAAGAGCGCGTAAGCCGCCACGCGGTTTTTTGCTACCCCGTGGCCGCGGTCATACATATTACCGAGATTATCTTGTGCGAACGCGCTTCCTTGCAGAGCGGCCTTACGGTACCACATTACAGCTTGGCTGTAGTCCTGCGGCACCACTATGCCGTTCGCATATACAACGGCCAGATTATATTGAGCCTTGACATAGCCCTGCTCAGCAGCTTTGCGAAACCAATAAACCGCCTGCTCCGGATTCTTCGGACCGGCGAGGCCGCTTTGATAAAAGCTGGCCAGGTTGTATTGGGCATGGGCGTATCCGCGCTCGGCGGCCTTGCGATACAGGTCAAATGCCTGCCTGAAATCCTGAGACACCCCGCGCCCGGTTCGGTACATAATGCCCAAGTTATACAGCGCTTGAGCATCCCCTTGCTCAGCCGCCTTACGATACCATGTGACGGCCTCCTCATCGTTCTGCAATACGCCCCGTCCGTTCTCGTACATCACGCCCATGGCGCATTGAGCTCGAGCGTATCCTTGCTCAGCGGCCTTGCGATACCAGGCTACCGCCTGCTTGAAATCCTGCGGTACACCCTCACCCCTGTCGAACATAATTCCAAGATTAAGTTGGGCTTCAGCGTGTCCCTGTTTTGCCAAGGGCTCCCATTCCCTGAGTGCCCGGGCATAATCACCAGATTTAACAGCACCCAGGGCATCGTTGAATTCGGCGAGCGCGACCGGACTTGCTCCCAACGCAAGCGCAAGAATAAACAGGTTGGACTTCATTTGTTCGTTCGAATGGTGGAATTTTGTAGAGATAGGGGCACCCGCGTTTCGCCAACAGCTCGCGGCTTGGCCAGTCGGCAGAAATCAAATTATTTCACAGACCCGCGTTTCGTATAGTCGCCGAGCACTGCACATGTCGAGTCTTCCTCATCCTCAGGCTTCATGCAGCTATCGCTCACGGAAGCGTTGTTGCCGTCGATGGCAATCTGTGTCTTACATGACTTTCCCTTGAGCTTCCACTTCAGGATGAACTTATTTCCCGTTAAATGCGCCACATTATTTTCTGCGTAGACCAATCCTCCACAACTTCCCCCACCCACTTTGAGCGAAACCTTATACGTGCTGTCGCCGTTTGCTTTGATTGCAAGATATMCATAACAGTTAGCACAAAGATATTCGCCGTCCAGATTCACACCGGCATAAGATGTTGAGACGCAGTTGAGCAATGCGAATATTAGTATCGTTTTCTTCATTCGACTTCCATGTATGCTTAGCCTGCTGTCGCCAAAATTGATGAAGTTAAGGTTCCATAATAACTATTGGGTGCCGCCAACCAAGACAAGATAACCCGAATCATTCTTATTCGCAATAATTCTGATGCGCTAGGGCGATCGTGCAGATGTTCAGCTCCTGCGCCGCACGTGCTTGCCAAGGACTCCCATTCCCTGAGTGCCCGGGCATAATCACCAGATTTAACAGAAGCCAAGCCCTCGTTGAATCCGGCGAGCGCGACCGAACTCGCTCCCAACGCAAGCATAAGAATAAACAGGTTGGGCTTCATTGGTTCATTCGGCTACTTATTCAATCGCTCCCTGGTCGGTTTGGCCCGCGCAGAGGTTTGACATACCTGCAGGCTGAACGTTGAAAAATCTTCGCCCTTGTCGGCCAGATTAGTCGCATTACACCACTCAGAAAATTTTTTCAGATTGAACACCTTAGGGTTCAGTTGCTTGACAACCACAGCCTGGCTCGACGAGAAATCTTTCGGATCACAATCGCCTCGTTTGCTCCAACGATATAATGTCTCGCAGTCTTCGACTGAGAGGGCGATCCGTCCGTTCTTCGATGTCGAAACTGGTCGGAATCCACACTTCTCGATCACGAACTCTTCATAACCAAAACGCCCACCCCGCTCCTCTGCCTGTTTTGCCTCATCGGTTTCGGCGGCCCGCTCGGTACATGAGTACCAGTCGGACAATCCCGGCTTTTCCGTCGCCGCCATACCGGAAACAAAACGCGACATAAAGCCGAGCACACATATCGCTTTCCAAATCGAAGAAGTCATTTTATTTTCAGCTCCACGGCTTACGGGTCACGATTCCCGCCTGCACCCAAAGCTACGAAAGTGCATTCGGCGTTTCTTTTCGGAAATTATGCCCTTAAATCCTAGACAGTGCGAGCATACAAGCCGCGGATCGGCACATAAACCTTTCGGTACTGGACGGCGCTACTAGAGGCATCTATCCGACTGATCCGCGTCAGCGTAGCAGGGACGCGATTCAAAGGCAGACGAGACCCGCTTGTGGCCCACAGGAAGTCCCCCAGTCCTGCCAATGGATCGAGAACTGATGCATGAGGATTGAACGCAGTCCGGAGCAAAAAGTCGAAAGTTGCTTTAACGCTGCGACCTGCTCGACGTCCGTTTCATACTTTCAGCTAGCAACTCGTAACCTGTCCAGCGCGCAGCGAATCGACGCGATCATGTTGAAAACGCAACAGTATCGAGGCTGACAGGTCAAAGCCTCCGCCTTTACAGTTGCCCGGCACCTTGCCTTGAAAATCATAGGACCGCCAAGCGCCCCTCTGAACGGAGAACACACCGAGCCTGGACGTTGCCGCCCTTTTCGATGTACCGAGCCATACGTGGTTATCCAGTGACAGCGGCTTGAGATTGCCGGGCAACGCCGGACAATCAACCGTTGCCCTCCCGTTCGGAATGAGTTCCGCACTGATGTCCGTAACGTAATGCTCAGGACCGCCCATCTCGCCATGGGAAACCACCCAGATTCTCTCGACGCCCGTTTTGCCCGACTTGTATAACAAAGCCAGTAAACGCTTTCGCCGGCATCGCCTCGATGCGCAATGCCGCCCACGGAGGCAGCGCGGCGAACGTCATCCAGGGTCGTCTTTTCAAATCCAACGGGGAGCGTTCCCATTTGTACACCCAGGAAAGGCAATCGTTTCATGGTCGCCTTCCAGGTGATCGCGTCAAACGGGCTGGCTGGGGGAGGCGTCTGCGCAAATGCGTCGAACGCAATACCGACCACGATTCCAGGCAGAAGCTGAAGAAGTCGACGTTGATTCATCATGCGTCCGAGCTTTTACCTGCCGCGTCATTTCTCATTGGGTCTCCGGCGATATGCATTCCAGGGGGCCGATGCTGGCGGATATTCGCCCATCGTCAATACCCAGTGTACGTCCCTTCTTGCCCAGGTAACAAGCAAAGGCTTTTCAGCTGGCCGCCGCCTTGTTACCATCGCGTCTTCGTAAGCCGACACCATGACCGACAACAGCGACAATCCCTGCCTGTCCTGCGGCGCCTGCTGCATGACCTACCGCGTTTCCTTCTATTGGGCCGAAGCGGACGAGCGCGGCCTGCCGCCCGCGCTCACCGAGCGGGTGAATGCCCATGTCTCCTGCATGGCGGGCACGAATGCGAACGCGCCGCGGTGCGCCGCCCTGCGCGGCGAGCCCGGCAGTTCGATTGCCTGCACGGTGTACGAACAGCGGCCCGAGCCCTGCCGCGAAGTCCAGATCGGCGACGACAAATGCCTGCGCGCACGTGCGCACCACGGCCTGCCTGTCCTGTCCTGAACACACCGGCCGGGCCGCACCGTTGCATCAGTACACCCAGCCATATATACGGCTGTTAAAAATGTTACATTTAACACGTTTCCCTGATACACGGAGCGCGCATGTTTCACAATCTGAGCCTCAGGAACAAACTGATCGCGGGCTTCGGGGCCATCGTCGCGATCATCCTGTTCCTGCTGATACTCGCCTTTCATAATTTCGCCCGCCTGTCCGAGGCAAACGAGCGGAACCACCACACGCTGGAGGTCTTGCTGGAACTCGACCAGATCGCCACGTCGGTGCTGCAAGTCCAGTCCTCCGCGCGGGGCTATCTGTTGACGGGCAACGAGAACCTCGTCACGCCGATCCGCGACGAGTTCACGCAGGCGCGCGCGCACGTCAAACGCGCCCAGACGCTCACGGACGACAACGCCCAGCAGCAGGACCGCCTGCGCCGGCTCGACAGCCTGATGCAGACATGGATGGACCAGTCGGTCGCGCCGCAGCTGGAGGCGCGCCGCCGTGTCGGCGCGTCCGGAGCGCTGAACGTGTCGACCCAGACGGAAGCCACCGTGCTGGCCGGTTCCGGCAGCGTGGCCGCCGTGCGCCAGGTGTTGAACGAAGCGGAAGCCGAAGAAAACCATCTGCTGGGCATGCGCCAGAAAAACACGGACGACCTGCGCCAGACCATGAACTGGCTGCTGACGGCAGGCGGCGTGACATGCGTGCTGCTCGCAATCCTGATCGCGACGCTGCTTGTGCGCGCCGTGTCGCGCCCGCTGGACAGCCTGATGCAGGCGACCGGCCAGATCGCCAGCGGCGTGCACGGCGCCCGCGCCGAAGTCCTGGCGCGCGACGAACTGGGACAGGTGGCGATGGAATTCAACCGCATGGCCCAGTCCATCGAAGACGGCCAGGCCAAGGAGCTGGCCGCCACGAACGAGCTACGCGCCAAGGTCGATGCGCTGCTGGACGTCGTCTCCAGGGGCGCGCGCGGTGACCTGACGGGTACCGTCACCATCCGCGGCGAGGATGCCATCGGCCGCCTGGGCGAAGGCCTGTCCACGATGTTCGGCAACCTGCGCAGCCTGCTGAACAATGTGCAGCGTGCGGG
>NZ_JBFUDR010000188.1:0-12210 GCF_056404615.1 Massilia sp. P2_C2
CTAGTAGGGCAGTTAATTGCTTCTCGTCACTTAAGGAGAAGTTCATGTTTATTGAGTTACCAGGATTCGACTTTGAAAAGCCTCACCCAAATGCAGTAGCAATCGAGCCGCTGCTCGACAAAGTTCGACAGTTTCTTGACACAAAGGGGGTCAACAGAGATGAATACGGCCTCGGTAGGCAAGTCACAGCCGGATTTGGCGAACTAATTATTCAGAAGATAAATGATTTGTGGTTGGTATTTACTGCCGAACGCGGAACGAATTTTGATGTAGCGATATTTTCAAATGAATTCCATGCGGCCAACTACTTTATTTTTCGATTAACAGGTGAGAAAGAGACGATCGATTGGTCTACCATTTAACAAAAAAACGAATTACCTTGGCGMAATTACGCGCAACCCCGTGGTTTAACCATGAAGGAAATCGAATTCAATACAGCTTCCAGAAAGGACAATAGCCTTAGAAAGCTGGAGTCTTAACAAAAATTAATCTATCCAAAAGATGAAGAAAGATGAGTTGCGTTCCATTTTAATTAACAAGGACATATCGCGGTCTTACTATTCACTAGAAGGCGGATTGCCTAATGAAAAACTTTGCCTAGATTACGAAAACGGCAAATGGATTGCGTATTACTCTGAACGCGGCACAAGGACAGGCATCCAATATTTTGATAACGAAGATGTTGCCTGTGATTGTCTATTACTAACCTTCTAGCGAGTAAAGTCACGTTTTCTCCTATGAGAGACCATGGCTCTACTTTCTAGAAAGTTAGTACATGCCATTGAAGAATCAGCTAGCGGAAAATATTAATCACTGGGTTAGGAACCGCCGCAGGAATCGAGCACTTCATTGAAATGGCGACAACCCGAAATTGACCAGCAGCCCAATCATGAAATTCTCAAAATGAAACCATTGAACAGCCACTTTTCTTCAGGCGACGGTGTCTTGCGCACCGATGATCAAGTGCTGGCCTTCCCTGGACTTGCACGCTCGGAATTCGACCGTGGCCTTGGCCAGCACATGACCGCCCAAAAGTCTGCCCCGGATTTCGTCGTGTGTGGTCCGGTTTCAATTCAGTTGTGGGGGCAGCGCTTCGTGGCCGGTATCAGATTCTTTAGAGAAGTCGTACACGGAGTCACGCTGACGCTTGAACAGAGCAAGGTGGCCGCTCTAGGTTATGATGCCACGGAGAAAGACCTCCTAGCCGAGAAGAAAACGCTGACAGCGATGCTCTCGAAGCAACTGGAGAGCTCGCCTTCATCGACATCATTAGGAGCCGACGTGTTCGACTTCCCTTGGGGCGGCGTAGTTTCAAGAGCCGATCTTAAGTCGACTTGGTGCGGTGTCGAGGTTCGATATAAATGAATGCAGTGATCTAATAACGCCATACACCTCATGGTTCAGCGTTACCTTGCGCTGKAGACGCGCACCTGATCGCGCGTCCGCCTTCAAAGTGGAAAATGTCGAGGTTCCGCTGTTTCTCGCGTACCGGCACCTCGCACCGATGCTGACTTGGCGGGCACTGGCGCGCCACGCACTTCCAGCGTCAGCGCGTCACCGTTGAGCCATTCTACGAGCGCATCGACAACGCCGGGAATGTCACGATCACGTCCGCGCAGAGCGCATTCCCAGACCGTACCCACGCGCCAGCCGGCATCCAGCAAGGCCTGCTTCACACGGGCATCGTTGCTGCGGTTGCCAGCGATTTTCTCTGCCCAGAATTCGGTGCGAGTGCCCGGCAAACGAAAAAGAGCGCAATCGTGCCCATGCCAAAAACAGCCATGCACAAGAATGACAGCATGCTTTCTTGGAAACACGATATCAGGCTTGCCAGGGAGATCGCGGCGATTGACACGAAACCGGAATCCTCTGCGATGAAGCAGGCTACGGATCAGTTTTTCAGGCTTTGTGTCACGGCCCCGGATGCCCGACATCATACGGCTTCGGGTGGCGCTGTCTACAATATCAACCATTGATTGCTTCAGAAACAGTTCTCTGGGCATCATACGCCAGCTAACGGTGTTACGGCGCAGCCTTTGCCAGCGATGCGAATCGCTGGTAGACCGCGCGGATGGGTAGATCAGCGTGAATGCTCCCGCAGCGAGCTATCTCTACGTGCGACTCATGCTAATGCGGACGCGATATTCGTATCGCCATCCAGCAGGAAACAGGCCGTTCCGATCATCCCAAGACAGGAACTCGGCGACGTCTTTGTAGGGCTATTGGGAAAATAATGTGCGCTGAAAGGCCGAATGCCGGCCAAGCGTCATGCTGCGGATTCAGACCGCTTCTATTTCCAGGGGAGCGAAATTCACGGTGTGTCCTATGCGGCCACAAGGAGGTCCGCCTACGGCCGTCATAGCTTAACGAGCTTCCGCTCCCTGTCTCTTGGCCGCCTTATGCTCAAACACTCATGGTGTCAGGCAGCCAGTCTGCCCTCAGCAGCCTGTCGCTCGTTCTGAATGCGTTTGCCGTTAACAATTCGTTCCTTCATGAGACGAGCCACTGCCGAAAATACTGGCACCACAACAGAATTGCCGAACTGGCGGTAGGCCTGCGTATCGGATACCGGGATGCGGAACGTAGACTCGCCAGGGCCATCATATCCCATCAGACGAGCACACTCGCGGGGCGTCAAACGGCGAGGGCGATTTTTCATATTTTGCTCATGATGTAGGTCGAGCGATGGGTCGAAGCCACGATCAATAAGAATTTCCGAGCCGTCCTTGTGGTAGCGTGCTGAAAGCGTACGGGTAACATGATTTGCGCTCACCAAGCCATAGCCAAAACCGTTACCTTTTGCCTTGTGTTTGATTGAGTAATTGAACAGGTACTCCCAAAGCTTCGGTGTAAGGATATAAGCCGGGTCAACCTCTCGGTCAAGAATATCGCCCAGCGTCGGCTTCTTTTTCGGGTACTCGTCGATAATGTCCCGCAGTGTAAACCCTTCATGTACCCCTAGATCCTTGCGGAATCCAACCAGCACAATCCGTTCGCGATGTTGGGGAACAAAATGTGCGCCATCAATAATCTTCGGATCCGGTACGCCGCTCGCGTCAGCATCAGCAACCCAATAACCCAACTCATCAAGCGCAGCCATGATCACCCGAAATGTCTTGCCCTTGTCGTGACTCTTCAGGTTTTTAACGTTCTCAAGCACGAAAGCAGTCGGACGTTTGGCGGCAATGATGCGCGCAACGTCGAAGAACAACGTACCTTGAGTGTCACACTCGAATCCATGTTTACGGCCAAGCGAGTTCTTCTTGGATACACCARCAATCGAGAATGGCTGGCACGGAAAGCCCGCCAGTAACACATCGTGATCAGGAATCTTCTCATTGATGTGCCGGTAGGCTTCCTCCTCAGGAACATCCAGTTTCGCACTCAAGGTGACTTCGCGGATGTCCTCATTGAACGTATGGAAGCTCTCATCCGAGTAGTGGTTGGCCTTGTACGTACGGACTGCAAAAGGATTCCACTCGCTCGTAAAAACGCACCGTCCACCAGCATGCTCAAAACCTTTGCGGATTCCGCCAATGCCAGCAAACAGGTCGATGAAGTCGAAATCATATGTCTTGTCGAGAGGTGGCGCCTCAGGAAGCAGAGACTGCAGGTGGTGGAACTCCGCATCGCTTAGCTGAAGGGGTTGCTTTTCGTTCAAGCAACACTTCAGCATTTCGCGTGTCCACATGCCCGGTGAAACCTCGTTGAGATGCTCGGCTATAAACTTTAGCTCATAGCTTTCCGACGCCTTCCTGAGAAGCCGCAGGTTGTCGCGTTCAGACGACGTGGTATTTAGTTCAGACATTTGCAACCCGATTCCTGTCGTACGCCAACCCCATTCGTGACGGGCAGACGAAAACTCAGCATTATACTGGATGTTAACACAGTCTCTCCAGTAGTAGCGGCACGAATGCTACCGAAACCACAGAAGCCGCTGGGCGCTCCCGCCGTCCTCGCCGCTGGATGTCTAGGCGTGGACCAGTTAACGCCATCCAGGGCAGCGCTGCATGGCATGCGGCTGGCTTACCTTGCCGGTCCCCAACGCGCCGGATGCAGTGAACACATCGTGCTGGCTGATGACCAGTTACCATGCTGCATGCATATTAACAGGTTTGCTTCGGCTGCAATGTCCTCTCTCCCTTCGCCACGACACACAGGTGCCGAGCTCTGCTACCAGCACACCTGAAGGGCTCACCAGCCACGTCATCCGATTCATGCGGTCTACCGTAACCGGAACGTATCCTCGCCGAAGGCATTCCGCGTGTATTTCGGGAATCGCCACAGATGCCGCAAATAATTACACACAGGAAACTTTCCGAGCTAAAATAATCTGAATATCGCGATCCAGACCGCGATCAGTATGAAGTGAACGGATTGACAGGAACAACATGGCAGTAGACTGGGGTATGCTATTTGACAACTGGGGCATAAAAACCGTCACCAAAACCGACAAGGTGAAGAGTGCCTATRTCCCAAACGCTGGCCAGCGTAAGGCGGTCGAGGCAGCTGGTTTCCCTCCTGCGAAAAACAGCTCCGATCCGGACAAGCTCATCACTATGACCGTCTGGGCTGACCCCGTTGTTGAATCCGTTGCAGCCAGTTATTATCTCGCGAAGCGCTCAAAACGGGCAAAGCGCACACCGGAACCCCGAATGGGCCGTCAGCTGATCAGTGAATGGCTGCAGCCGGGCGACAATCTCGTTATTGGAAACATCGGCTCAACTGTCTACGCGCTTAAGGCCGGCGGGCTCAATGATGATCTGGCTGTCGCGAAAGGATTGATCCGCTCGCTACCCGCCAACGTGGTCCATGCGCACGCGGCTGCCACGGCCGGCCCTGCACCGCGCCGCAGCACGACGCGCATGGAGTTCGTGCGTAACCCCTATGTTGTGGCTGCAGCCCTGCTACGCGCAGGTAATCGCTGTGAGGTGCCAACCTGTTCGCGGGAACTTTTCCTGCGCGATGATGGGACGCCATATTTGGAGGTCCACCATCTTGTCCCGTTATCGAAAGGTGGGGCCGATACGCTGGTCAATGTAGCGGCCCTTTGCCCCTCATGTCACCGCGAGATGCACCACGGTATTCGTGGCGCCCACCAGGTTGCGGCTGCATTGGCGCATATCGAAGCCATCAACACTGGAGACCAGCCGTGAAGCCGGGTTATCTGTCGCAGTATTTCCAAGGCATTGCCGCGAAACGTCTCAGCAGTGTCGAGGCGGACATTCTTGCGTCGAACCAACACGAATTCAATGGCGTCGAAGGACTACGCACGTTACTGGGCGAACCCTCAGGCAAAGAACGGTATGACGCCACACTGATATATCTTGGCGAAGAYGACGACGCTGCCGTTGTAGAGGAAGGCAGTCTTACCTGGTACGACGCGCGGCAGAAGGCACGCCTTGAACGCGGCGTGAAGCGCTGGGAATACCGACTTTACTTTCCCACCACACGCGTGTCCGAAGCCGCAGCGGCCGGCGATCTGCTCGTCATTGGTTTACAACAGGATGGGCGTCTTTTAGTCATCATTGCTGGGAATGGCTCAAGTGCCGCAAACCAGATCGCATGGCTGTTTGGCATTGGACAGGCCGCTCAACAGGGCTTTCTCGTCAAGTCARGGCTTGAAGAAGAACGTGACCGGGTTGAATTAACCTCCCGCCTCATCCTGGAACGCATCGGGATTGCAGTCGAGTCAACAGCCCCCGACTATCTCGCATTGCTGCTCGACCGGTTTGGTGCACGCTTCCCCTCAACCAAGGAATTCTCGGCTTTCGCCCGATCCACCTTGCCGGATACCGAACCACTCGGCGCCCCTGACGCGACCCTAATGGCCTGGATGGAACGCGAGGAAATCCTCTTCCGCACACTTGAAAGACACATTATTGCGGACCGTCTGGCTGGCGGATTCATCGCTGATGGTGGTAGCGTCGATGTCGAAGGCTTTCTACAGTTCTCGCTATCGGTACAAAACCGGCGTAAGAGCCGTGTCGGGCTGGCATTTGAAAATCATATCGAAGTTCTACTGGCTGCACACGGCATCCATTTTTCCCGGACCGCTGTTACCGAAAACCGCTCGAAACCTGATTTCCTCTTTCCGGGCAGCGGCGAGTATCACAACACAGACTTCGATATGAGTCTGCTTACAATGTTAGCCGCCCCCGGTGTCAGAATAGTTGTCGCGTCACCTGATGAAGTAAAACAGTMTCGGGGACGGGCAAGAGAGATGGAGTGAAGCAGTATTCAGCGGAACGGAAAGAAGCGCTGCTGCGGCAGATGATGCCGCCGCAGAACAGGCCGGTGTCGGAGTTGGCGCGCGAGAGCGGGATCACGGAACAGACCCTTTATACTTGGCGCCGTCAACTTCGTAACCAAGGAATGCCAGTGCCAGGTAGTGGAAAAAATGCTGAGGAATGGTCGTCAGAGGACAAGTTTGCCGTGGTTCTGGAAACGGCGACGTTGAACGCAAGCGAACTGGCGGAGTATTGCCGTCGCAAAGGCTTGTTCCCGGAGCAAATCGGCGCGTGGCGCGCCGCCTGCATGTCGGCCAATGCGAGCGCGGCCCAGCAGACGAAGACCCAGCAGGCACAGTCGAAAGAGGACAAGAAGCGCATCCGGCAGTTGGAGAAGGAGTTGCAGCGCAAGGAGAAGGCGTTGGCCGAGACGGCAGCGTTGCTGGTTCTGCGAAAAAAAGTCCAGGCGATCTGGGGGGACAAAGAGGAAGACTGATCAGCACCCCAGATCGCCTGTTATGTGTCGAGTTGATCCGTGAAGCGCAGGGGGGCGGTTGCCGGCTTGCGCCAGCGTGCAACGAGCTGGGCATCACCCTGCGGACCTTCCAGCGTTGGGTGCGCGACGGCGATGCCGCCGTGGTGGCCGATAGCCGCTCAAGCGCCGTGCGGCCCGAGCCCGCCAACAAGCTGAGCGAGGGCGAGCGTGCCGAGATTCTGGCCGTTGCCAACAGTGAGGAATTCGCCAGCCTGCCGCCAAGCCAGATCGTGCCGGCGCTGGCCGATCGGGGTGTGTATGTGGCGTCGGAATCGAGCTTCTACCGCGTCCTGAAAGCAGCGTCGCAGCAGCATCACCGCGGCCGGGCGAAGAAGGCTTGCGAACGCGTGGTGACGAGCCATTGCGCTTCCGGTCCGAACCAGGTGTGGAGCTGGGACATCACATGGCTGCCGGCCGCGATCAAGGGCCAGTTTTATTACTGGTACATGGTGCTCGACATTTTCAGCCGCAAGATCGTCGGCCATGAGGTACATGTGGCGGAATCGGCGGAGCTGGCCTCACGGCTGATGCGAAGGACCAGCCTGGCCGAGGGGCTGGCTGGTCGTCCGCTGGTGCTCCATTCGGACAACGGCAGTGCCATGAAGGGCTCCACCATGCTGGCCACGCTGGAGCAGTTGGGCGTGGCACCATCGTTCAGCCGGCCACGCGTGAGCAACGACAATGCTTATGCGGAGTCGCTGTTCAGGACCTKCAAATACCGTCCGGACTACCCGGGCAAACCGTTTGGAAGCCTGGAAGAGGCGCAGGCATGGACGCAGAAATTCGTGCGCTGGTATAACCAGGATCACAAGCACAGCGGCCTGAAGTTCGTGACCCCGGCGCAGCGCCACTGCGGGCAGGACGCGGCGATTCTGAAGCGCCGCGAGCAGGTGTATCGCGAGGCCAGAAACCACAACCCGCAGCGCTGGTCGCGGGACATCCGGAACTGGAAACTCGACGATCAAGTCTGGTTGAATCCGGAACGGATTCGGCCAGAAGCATTAAAGCAGGCTGCTTGAGGTGACGCGACAACTAGGTTGACAAACGCCGGCCGTGAAGTCCACCTGTAAGGATCGCTGGCGGCAAATACTTGCCGAGGCGGACCGTATACCGGAAAAGCACCTGTTAACACTTGAGACCGCAATTTCACGCCAGCAGACCGATGAGATGACCGAAAAAGGTGTTCAGCTCGTTGTACCGCGGCAACTCCATGAAACGTTCAGTGTGGAACAGCGTAAATGGCTGATGGATATTGGCGAATTTATTACGCTTGTGCTGGCAAAACAGGGAAACACAGGCATCAAAGCTGATCTGTTCGCCTGACAATCGTGCGAAGCTTCCAAACCCATGCGATCGCTAGGCTGTAGTGACATTGTTTGACGGTGGGAAGATTGATAAGGTTGGCGCGGGCTGATCTGATTTTTTGTTATGCGCGCGAGGCGCGCACCGCCGCTGCGCGGCGGCAACGTAGCGAATGGGGCGGGTTGCGCTTGCAAGCGTAACCCGCCCGAATCCCCGCGCGTGGCTCTACTCTGTTGCCTGTCGCCGACATAAGCGCCAGAACGGACGGCGCCCGTGTGACCACAGTGTTTCGGGTCCGAAGCAGACATATACTCCCTGCCGCCGGCACGACTTGTCCATATACTTTCGGTCCTTTTACAAGCCTGAGCCACGGCCGACGTGCCCTGGAGGTGGCACCTGCTGTTGACGCACGCAACCGGCCGGCATTTCTGCTTTAACGGTCGCGGACCGACGTTGTTCAGTAACGGCCGTCAACTACACATTTCAACAACACAGCAGCCATGTTGTCTCCAAAATTCAGCAGCAACCTATTGCTTTCAAAGAACCTGAAATTTATTATTGGAAATATATGGTGATCAGTCAAACGCTGGTCACCACAGGCCCGGTCGAGTGATATAGCCTGCGGACGTGTGATGAGCATACCGCCGCGTTCGGCAGCCAGTGGACACACCGRCATAAAAAGCACGTCTTTCCATTTCAAGCGGAAGAGCAATGCAGATCCTTTGCAGGGAACAGCACGACGACGAGGTCGAACAGGAAGTCACGCAGCGTGACCAGTTCAACACCGATGAGGTGACGCTGGTGGCAACGCTGGTGCGCGAGCCACATCAGAATTCCCTTGATGCGCCTGCCGCCCCCGGCCGGCCAGTCCGGACACGTCTCACTATAGTCCAACCGACTCCGGAGAACCGCAGCTATTTCATGAACCTGTTCGCGGGGCTGGTGCCACACCTAAAAGCCAGCGGCATCGATCTGGCGAACATTGACCTCGGCATGCCCCGCATTCTGCTGGTCGAGGATTTCGGGACCACCGGGCTTACCGGAGATTTTACGGACCGGAAAGACAAGCGCCCTTTCAATAATTTCTGGCGCAGGATCGGACGCTCGACAAAAGGCGGCACCGCCGGAGGACGCTGGGGTCTAGGCAAGCTGGTCTTTTCCAGTGCCTCGCAGATCCAGACTTTTTTTGGTTTGACCGTAAGGCATGATGACCCGGAACGCACTCCATTGCTGATGGGACAGGCGGTACTTGCGAACCGCGAGGTCGACGGCAGGGCCTACGCCCCCCATGTGTTCTTCGCGGTGCCGAGCAGTACCGGCCTGCAGCTGCCGGAATCCGCTCCCGCGGCCGTCCAGGCGTTTCGCAGGGCCTGTCGGATCACGCGCGACACTGAGCCCGGACTTTCGGTCGCGGTTCCGTTCGTACTGCCGCAGATAACGGAAAACGCACTTGTTCCGGAGGTGCTGCAGAACTACTTCTTCCCCATCCTGACCGGGCGTCTAACGGTCGAGGTCGGAGGGGAGGAGATTTCGGAAGCGACGTTTGATGCGGTATCGGCAAAGTACGGCTGGGGGAGCCCAGAAGCCAATACCAGCTTGGTTTTGTTCGTCCGCGAACTGCACCTGGCCGGAAAGCCGGATGCCGTCTTGGGCGCATGCTGGACGGATTCGATCGAACAGGCGCTCGAACTAGCTGTTCTGGAAAAGCTTCGTACGAGACTCGCGACCGATGGCCTTGTGCATGTACGTGCGCCACTCACGCTCAGGCGCAAAACCGGTGAGGCGTGTGAAACACACCTCGACCTCTTTCTGAGAAAGACACCGGACGGCAGCCGCGGGCGGGCTCTCTACGTGCGCGGCGCGATTACCGTGCCCGACGAGGCACGCTACTTTTCGCCGCGCCAGACACTTGGGGCACTGATTGCCACCGACGAGGGCATCACCTCGTTCCTGGGTGATGCCGAGAACCCGGCCCACACCAAGTGGAACGGACAGGCCGACAAGCTGAAGAACTGGAAAAACGCAGCGGCCAGGCTGCGTGAGGTCCGCAACAGCCTGAACAGGCTGCAAAACGCCCTGATGCAGGCCGTTGAAACGGTCGAGCCGGACGCACTGAAAGACCTGTTCAGTATCAGCGACCCAAGCGAAGTGAAACAGCAAAGAACCCGCGGGCCGCGGCCACCTGTTGCGCCCGTTCCGCCGCCGTTTCCGTCAGGGCCAAAGCCATGGTACCGGATCGAGCGTACAGCCGGAGGCTTCATAGTATGCCACGGCGCCGGGCTGGCCGAGGATAATCTGCCTTTTGAGCTGAAAATAAAGGCAGCCTACGATGTCGCGCGGGGTGATCCGTTCGCCAAATTCAGCCCCTACGATTTCGACCTGAACACGAAGCAGATCGCCATCGCCACCTCGGGAGCCGACTGCACTGTCACGGCCGCCAACGAGGTCACGGTGAACGTCCGGTTAAAAGACTTCAGCGTCGAACTTCAAGGTTTTGACGGCCGTCGAGATCTGATAGTCAAGGCAGCGAGGTAAGCGGTGAAGAGAAGACTGAACTATACAAATCGGCACACGCTGACATCCGAGCACGTCAGTATTGCTCTCGTCAGCCAAGAGAACGGACGACCTCCACGTTTTAGCGCACGCATCGAGATCCCGGCGGCATGGAAGCTCCCGGCCGGCGCGCGGGTCTACGTCGAGCCATATGTCGCGAGTACTTCGATGAGGTTTGCGTTCGGAACAGCAGGCGCTGTCGAGCAGCCAGCCGATACAACGCTTGTCGATGTTGACCCAGGCAACGTGCTTTTCCGCATCAAGGTCGTGGACGAATCCGGCGAAATCGGGATGCTTCTCGCTTCGGCCGAAGAGGTCCGGCCGGCTGGCCAAGAAGGTGAGGAAGAGCAGCCAACCCGGTCGATTTTTCCGCTTGTCCTGAAGGATCTCGGGCAGGCCGTATGGAAAGTCGAGATCGGCAGAACGGAACGTCCACGCCTCGTCCTCAACAACCAGATCCCGGGGCTCAGGGAGCAGCTGCTGAACGATCCCCTTCTACAGGGAGCGATCCTGCCTTCGGCAATGCAGGCTGTCCTTCAGACGATGCTGGGCTCCGACGAGTTCAGCGACGCGGAATGGGTCGGAGAATGGAAATGCTTTCTTGAAAACCTGTGTGGCCCGAATATCCTCCCGCCGGAAGACGGCGAACCGGATCCGGACGAGCTTCAGGTCATCATCTCGAATGCGCTTGGCGCCTTCGTCGACATAAAGCGGTTCGGTGATAAGGCGAAAGCCGGCGTCGAGGGAGATCACGGTGAATAACACAGTACGACTCCTTAACGAGGCTGGTATCGCACGCTTCAGGGAATTTCTCGGTAGGGTCAGGGCCGGTTCGACCGAAGCCGTGCCTGCCAGCTTGCTCACGGACAGTACAACCTCGGAGCCGCTCCTCCCCCAAATCGGAATAGAGAACCGCATTTTTACGGACCGTTACGAGCTTGGAAGCTATCTCGTAAAGGTTCTCGCTCCGCTCGACCGGCACCGGATCTCGCGTGACAACCGGCTCTGGAACTGGCTGACCTTGTTCTTCTTTGACTCGGTCTGCCGGAAGGAAGCCGACGGTACGCGCAGGTTGCTGCGCCAGGAATTGTACCTTCTTGAGGGAAAATACGACTACCTCCGGTACTATAAACATCTCGTGCGCACGCCTTGGCTTGCCGTCCTTGATCATGGAGAAAATGCACAGGTCCTGTTTTCCAATGCGCGGGGAATAAGAAGCGATATTGAGGAAACACTAACGGCAAGCCAGCAGGTGCTCGGCAACCGGACCGTCATTGCTTCTGCATACCGTTTGTATTTCGATCCGTTGACCGCAAAACCTAAACGTGGCGCGGCCAGTAAGGGAGCGGGATCGCCACGGCGTCTCACGGCCTTTATTCAGCAGCTGGAGCTGACCTACGACATCCAGTCCTGTACGCCAGAACAGTTTCTCGGCCTTCTGCCGCAAGAATTCCACAAGTTTCTGCCTAAGGTTGATACACCTAGTGTAGGCAGCTCCTGACCAAGCTTGGCGAGCGCGCAGGACCCGTAGGTGCCCTGCTTCTCTCCGCCATGCAACAAAAAAATAGGCCACCCGAGGGTGGCCTATTT
>NZ_JBFUDR010000189.1:0-12173 GCF_056404615.1 Massilia sp. P2_C2
AGCCCACTTCGTGCAGGGCGATCAGGTGCGCGGCGACGAGGCCCAGCAGCACCAGCGGGATCGCGATCACGTGGAAGGCGAAGAAGCGGTTCAGCGTGGCGTCCGACACGACGTAATCGCCGCGGATCCACAGCGACAGGTCCTGGCCGATGAGCGGGATGGCGCTGAACAGGTTGACGATCACCTGGGCGCCCCAGTACGACATCTGGCCCCACGGCAGCAGGTAGCCGAAGAACGCTTCGGCCATCAGGCACAGGAAGATCGCGAAGCCGAACAGCCAGATCAGCTCGCGCGGCTTGCGGTACGAGCCGTACAGCAGGCCGCGGGTCATGTGCAGGTACACGACGATGAAGAATGCGGAGGCGCCCGTCGAGTGCATGTAGCGCACGAGCCAGCCCCACGGGACTTCGCGCATGATGTATTCGACCGAGCCGAACGCCAGGTTGGCGTCCGGTTTATAGTGCATCGTCAGGAAGATGCCGGTGACGATCTGCAGCACCAGCACCAGCATGGCCAGCGAGCCGAACAGGTACCAGATATTGAAATTCTTCGGGGCGTAGTAGCGGCCCCACTGATCGTTCCACAGCTTGGTCAGCGGGAAACGGTCGTCGATCCAGGCCAGGGCCCGGTGGCTTGTCGGCGCGTCGGCCGGGAGTTTGGTTTCCTTGAACGCTGCGCCCATCTTATGCCTCGCCTTTCTCGTCTTTGCCGATCACGATCTTGTTGTCGGACAGATACATGTACGGGGGAACATCGAGGTTGGCCGGCGCCGGCTTGTTCTTGAAGACGCGGCCCGACAGGTCGAACGTCGAACCGTGGCAGGGGCAGAGGAAGCCGCCGTGCCAGTCGTCCGGCAGGTTCGGCTGGGGACCTTCGGTGAAGCGGGCGGAGGGCGAGCAGCCCAGGTGGGAACAGATGCCGACGACGACCAGGACATCCTTGTGGTCCTGGCGCGCGCGGAATTCGTTCTTCGCGTAGTCCGGCACCGGCAGCTGGAAGGATTTGTCGGAATTCGGATCGGCGACCAGGCTGTCGTTCTTCGGCAGGCTGCCCAGCATCTCGGGGGTGCGGCGCAGGATCCAGACCGGCTTGCCACGCCATTCCACCACTTTCATTTCGCCCGGCTTGACGTCGGAAATATCCGTTTCGACCGGTGCACCGGCCGCCTTCGCTCGTTCGGAGGGCTGCAACGTACTGACCAGCACCCCGGCCGTTGAAACACCGACAACGCCACCCGCCGCGCATGTAGCCACGAGCAAGCCTCGCCGGCCTGAATCGACCTGCTTCTCATTACTCATACCAACTCCATTCGTCAAATGCGAAATGTTGCAATGCAATACGTTGCAAACCAGTAAAAGGCTTTTTTGCAACGGTCGATTATAGGTGAACAGATTTGCAAATTAAAGAAAAAACGTTTGCGTGCTTATAAGACTTGCCAAACATCCGTTTTTGACTTAGACCGCTTGACCGTATGGACATCTCACCCGACCGGCGCACAACATGTTTCCTGTATCATCACTGTGAACAAGGCAACGTTTTAAAAAACACAAGGGAGGTCCGGATGTCCATGATGGGAGAGTTCAAGAAATTTGCGATGAAGGGCAACGTCGTCGACCTGGCGGTCGGTGTGATCATCGGTGGTGCGTTCGGGCGCATCGTCGATTCGCTCGTGCAGGACGTCATCATGCCGCCGATCGGCAAGTTGTTCGGTGGCCTCGATTTCGCCAGCTACTACATTCCGCTGAACGGCCAGCCGTACGGCCTGCCGCTGGCCGAGGCCAAGAAGGCCGGCGCCGTGCTGGCGTATGGGAATTTCTTCACGATCCTGCTGAACTTCGTGATCCTGGCCTTCGTGATCTTTCAGATGGTACGCCTGATGAACCGCCTGCGCAGCCCGTTCAGCAAGGAAGAAGAAGCCGCCGCGGCCGCGGCGGCGGCGGCGTCGGAAGAAGTCGTGCTGCTGCGCGAGATCCGCGATGCGCTGAAGAGATAAGCGCGGGAGCCGTCCGATGCGCCGCTACTGGCTGCTGTTCGCCCAGACCGTCACGATTGCCCTCGGCATCTACGTCGTGATCGCGGCGCTGCGGCCCGAGTGGACCGGACGGCCGCCCACGCAGGTCGGCATCGGCGGACCAGGGAAAACGGTGCCGGTGCTGCAGGCGTCGGGCGGCGGTGCGACGCCGGGCAGCTACCGTGATGCAGCCGGTCGCGCCATGCCGGCCGTCGTCAACATCCTCACCAGCAAGGCCTTGCGCGAGACGCATCCGCTACTGAAGGATCCGTTCTTCCGAAAATTCTTTGGCGACCGGATGCCGCCGCAGGAACAGATGGCCAGCCTGGGTTCCGGGGTGATCGTCAGCGGCGACGGCTATATCCTGACCAATTACCACGTCGTCGAGGGCGCCGACGAGATCGAGGTCGGCCTGGCCGACGGGCGCAAGTCCGCCGCCAGCATCGTCGGCACCGATCCGGAAACGGACCTGGCCGTCATCCGCATCAAGGCGGATAAACTGCCCGTGATCGTGCTGGGCGACCCCGACCAGGCGCGCGTGGGCGACGTCGTGCTGGCGATCGGCAACCCGTTCGGCGTCGGCCAGACCGTCACGCTCGGCATCATCTCGGCGCTGGGACGCAACAACCTGCACATCAACCATTTCGAGAATTTCATCCAGACGGATGCCGCCATCAACTTCGGCAACTCGGGCGGGGCGCTCGTTGATACGCGCGGCAATCTGCTCGGCATCAATTCGGCCATTTATTCGCAGACGGGCGGTTCGGTGGGGATCGGCTTCGCGATTCCCGTGTCGACGGCGAAGAGCGTGCTCGATGCCATCATCAAGCATGGCCAGGTCGTGCGCGGCTGGATCGGTGTCGAGTCGCAGGAAATCACGCCCGAGCTGGCCGACAGCTTCGGCCTCGCGCGCGACCGCGGCGCCATCATCGCCGGCGTCGTGCGCGGCGGGCCGGCCGACCGCGCCGGCATCCGGCCGGGCGACATCCTGCTGGCCGTGCAAGGCAAACAAGTGAGCACCACCAACGACATGATGAACTTCATCGCCGAGCTGCCGCCCGGCGACAAGGCGCAGATGACGGTGATGCGCAAGAATCGCGAGACGACGATCGCCGTGACCGTCGGCCGCCGCCCACGCCAGACCCCCTGAATCATTGGACTGACACATGCACCTGCGCGACCTGACGCAATTTCTTTCCGAGCTCAAAGAGAACAATACCCGCCCCTGGTTCATCATGAACAAGCCCCGCTACGACATCCTGCGGGTTGAATTCCTCGAGGTGCTGACCGAGCTGATCCGCGAGATCGGCAAGTTCGACAAGCAGGTGATTGCCTGCGATCCGAAGAAGGCGATGTTCCGCTTCCAGCGCGACACCCGTTTTTCGCACGACAAGACGCCGTATAAAACGCATTTCTCGGCCGGCATCGCGCCCGGCAACAAGCGCCGTCCCAGCGAAGGCGGCGGGCCGACCTATTATTTTCATATCGAAGCCGATGGTACATTGCTGTACGGCGCCGGCGAATACCTGCCGCCGGCGGCGCGCCTGAAGGCGATCCGCGAGCACGTCGTCAACGATGCGACAGGTTTCGCGAAAATGTTAAAGAATAAACATCTGCGCGAGGCGTATGGCGACCTGCAGCCGGAAGACAAGTTGCAACGCCCGCCGAAGGGCTTCGATCCGAACCATCCGCTGGTCGAATACCTGAAGCTGAAGAGTTATTTCGTCTGGAACGAAGACAAGCTGGACATCAACGCCCCGGACAAGCTCGTGCCCCAGCTCGCGCAGGGATTCAAGGACGCCACCGCGCTCGTCAACTGGCTGCGCGGGGTGCCGCAGACATTCGAAGTGTAAAGGGAGTCACAACATGGCTTTGCACCATGCCAAATCGGGTGAGTTGATCGCACTCCAGCGGGGCGAAGACGACATCGCGAACTTCACGTCGATCGCATTGATCAAGACCGATCACATGGAATTGATCCGGCTTGTGATACCGAAGGAAAAACCCATGCCGGAGCACTGGGTGGAAGGGGAGATGACCCTGCTGTGCCTGGAGGGAGAGATCACATTCCAGGCCCATGGCCGGACCACGATCCTGCGGCCGAACGAGATGGTTTACCTGGCCGGCGGTGAGCCGCATGCGATCCAGGCCAACCAGGATGCAGTGGCGCTGATGACGATCCTGCTGCATCCGGGCGATAACGCGGGCGGGCCGACGCGCAATACCCCTGCAACGTGACGCAAACGTTACGCGTGGGCTCGGGGAGCCCACCCTACGGCGCCTTTCACGTTACGTTATGAGATGCCGTAGGGTGGGCACCCCGTGCCCACCATCACGTCGCGTTATCGAAACGTCGGTTATGCCAACTCATCGCGCGGATCGCGCGCCAACAGCCTGCCCACCATCTCGCTGGCCGAATCGCCATCGAACAGGACGCCGGCCACCGCATTGGTGATGGGCATGTCGACCCCCAGCTTCGCGGCCAGCTCGCGCACGGCCTTGGCGCAGGGCACGCCTTCGGCCACGTGGCCGAGTTCACGGACGATGGTATCGAGCGGCTTGCCCTGGGCCAGCGCCAGCCCGACGCGGCGGTTGCGCGACAAATCGCCCGTGCACGTCAGGATCAGGTCGCCCATCCCCGTCAGGCCCATGAAGGTGCCGGCATGGCCGCCCAGCGCCGTGCCGAGGCGGGTGATTTCCGCGAGGCCGCGCGTGATCAGCGCGGCGCGCGCGTTCAGGCCCAGGCCCAGGCCGTCCGCGGTGCCCGTGGCGATGGCGAGGATGTTCTTGACGGCGCCGCCGACTTCCACCCCGACCAGGTCGTCGCAGGAATAGACGCGCATGCTGCCGCCGTGCACGAGCGCGACGACTCTTTCGCGCAATGCCTTGTCGGTCGAGGCGGCCGTCAGCGCGCACGGCAGGCCGCGCGCCACTTCCTGCGCGAACGACGGGCCGGACAGTGCGGCGCCGGGCACCGTATCACCCAGCACGTCGCGCACGACCTGGTGCGGCAGCATGCCGGTGCCGTACTCGAAGCCCTTGCACAGCCAGACGATGTTGGGGATGGCGCGGCCCTTCAGCTGTTCCAGCAGCGGGCGCAGGCCGGCCACCGGGCAGGCCGCGATCAGCAGCGGCGTGGCGCCAGGCTGGGCCGCGGCTTCCACGACATGGGCCACGGCGGCCTCGAAGTCGGCCGTGACGTTCAAGCCGTCCGGCAGCGGAAAGCCGGGAAGGTAATGGGTGTTTTCGCGCGCGCTGGCGGCTTGCGCCATCTGCGCGGGGTTGCGCCCCCACAGCAGGACGTCGTGGCGCGCGGCAAGCGCGATCGCGACTGCCGTGCCCCAGGCGCCGGCACCGAGGACGGTGATCTTTTGGGGTGGTTTCGATTCGAGCATGGGAGAACGGGCTAGATGCCCCAGATGTCGGAAGCTTTGATATAGCCGATGATGCCGTCGCGGTGGCGTACGCGTACCCATGTGCCGGCTTCCGGGTCGACGAGTTCGAGCAGGACGTTCTTGTCGGCTGTCATCACGACGGGTGCATTGTCGTCCGGCGCCGAGCGCACTTTGGCCGAGGCCGTGCGCACGATGACGTTGCGGCGGGCGGACAGGTTCTTGACTTCGGTCCAGGCCATGTCGCCGGTGGCGTCACGCACCTTGACCCAGTCGCCGTAGCTGAGCATGACTTCGACCGGCATGCCGCTGGGGGCGATGAACAGCTTGCCGCTCCGGGTGGAGGGCGCGTCGTACAGGATCACGGAATGCACGCCGATCGTCTTGAAATCGAACGCGGCGGCCGCGCACGATACCAGCAGCAATAAACTGCCTGCGATGAGTCGATGACGGAGGCGGATGGGGCGCATGTGGGCCTTTGAAGACGGACTATGCCGGGCGAGCCCGGAAACGGCAGGCGTGCCGGCAAAGCGCGTCGATGAAACAAGGCGTCCGCGCCGCCCGCGGGGACGGCGCCGGACGCCCGGAGAATTACTGGTTGGCGGCCGGCGTGCCTGCTGCGGCAGCCTGCTCGGCCAGCGCCTGGCGGCGCTGCTGGTAGAACACTTCGAAGTTGATCTCGGCCAGGTGGACCGGCGGGAAACCGGCACGGGTGATCACGTCGGCGATGTTGCCACGAAGGTAAGGATAGATGATGTTCGGGCAGCCGATGCCCAGCAGCGGATCCATCTGCTCGGCCGGGATGTTACGGGCTTCGAAGATACCTGCCTGCTTGCCTTCGACCAGGAAAGCGACTTTGTCCTTGACCTTGGCGGTCACGGTGATGGTGACGGTCGATTCGTAGATGCCATCGGCAATGCCTTCGGCGCCGACGTCCAGCGAGACCTCGATGGTCGGGGCTTCCTGCTCCAGGAAGATCGCCGGGGAATTCGGTTGTTCCAGCGACAGGTCTTTCATGTAGATACGCTGGATTTGGAATACGGGTTGCAGGTTTTCGTCAGCCATGGAACGCTTTCGTGTAATTTTTAAAAAGAATGGCAACTCCTGCCATTCAAGGTGCTTGACTTGTCAAGGCGTCGGCAATTGTATCAAAACCAATTCGGTTTCAATAGCACGCCGGCGGCCTTGCCGGGCACCGCCTGTCTCCCTGGCGGGCCCGTACGGACGGCCTTTTCGGGCAGCCCGGTGGTACACCAGATCAGGCCGCTTCACCCTTCAGCAACGGGTCGAGGCGACCAGCCTGGTCGAGCGCATACAGGTCGTCGAAGCCGCCCACGTGGGTGTTGCCCACATAGATCTGCGGCACGGTACGACGGCCGGTACGCTGCATCATGATAGAGCGCTGTTCCGGGTCGAGGTCGACGCGGATGCGCTCGATGTCTTTTATACCTTTGGCTTCCAGCAGGCGTTCGGCGCGAACGCAGTACGGGCAGCTTGCGGTGTGATACAGAACAACATGGGCTGTCATGGCAACTCCTTCATTATTTGATGAGGGGCAGGCYGGCAGCCGTCCAGGCCGCGATACCGCCTTCCAGGCCATAGATATCTTCGAACCCGGCCGTTTTCAACTGGCGGGCTGCTTTGTCGGCATGTTTGCCGTCCTGGTCGACGATAATGACGGTCTTGATTTTCGACTTGTCCAGCTCGCCGGTGCGATTGCCCAAGTCTGCCAGCGGAATGTGTTTCGCGTCGCGCAGGTGCCCTGCGGCAAATGCATCGGCGCCGCGTACATCGATCACGGCGGTGGTTTTGCCGCGGTTGATCATCTGGGTGGCCTGCAGCGGCGAGGCCTGGCGGCCACGGGGCGCCAGCGACAACCACAGCAGGGCGCCCCCCGACAGCAAGGCGATCGCAACAGTAATGATATGGTCGATGAAAAATTTCACGAAGTTTCCGTTGGTTGAACTGAATCACCGCATTATAAAATAGAAGTCGGACCGATATTTCCTGCCCACTTTTTTCTATTCTACAAAGCACCTATGTACAAAATCGTATTCATGCGCCACGGCGAGTCCACCTGGAACCTCGAGAACCGTTTCACCGGCTGGACCGATGTCGACCTGACCGAAAAAGGCATCAACGAAGCCAAGCTGGCCGGCCGCCTGCTGAAGGAAGCCGGCTTCACGTTCGACCTGGCCTACACCTCGGTCCTGAAGCGTGCGATCCGCACCCTGTGGCTGGCCATGGACGAGATGGACATGATGTGGCTTCCGGTCAAGAACGACTGGCGCCTGAACGAGCGCCACTACGGCGCCCTGCAGGGCCTGGACAAGGGTGAGACCGCCGCCAAGTTCGGCGACGAGCAGGTGCTCGTATGGCGCCGCAGCTACGACACGCCGCCGCCGGCGCTGGAAGCGAACGATCCGCGCACCTCGTTCAACGATCCGCGCTACGCCGGCCTCGACAAGGCGCAGATCCCCCTGACCGAATGCCTGAAGGACACCGTCGCCCGCGTGATGCCGGCCTGGGACGAGGAAATCGCCCCGGCTATCCGCGCCGGCAAGCAGATCCTGATCTCGGCCCACGGCAACAGCCTGCGCGCCGTGATCAAGATGCTGGACAACATCAGCGACAGCGACATCGTCGGCCTGAACATCCCGAACGGCACCCCGCTGGTCTATGAACTGGATGCCGACCTGAAGCCGATCCGCCACTACTACCTGGGCGACCAGGAAGCGATCGCGGCCGCCATGGCCGCCGTGGCGAACCAAGGGAAGGCGAAGTAAGTCTTGCGTTTTTCCTTCGAGAAGTTGTTGTGCGGCCTGCTGGCCTGCGTGTTCGCCTTCGGCGGCGCGCAGGCGGCGCCGCGCCAGACCGAGCGCAGCAAGCAAAAAGCCGCCGCCGAGGCGGCGCGCGTCGGTATCCAACAAAAGCTCAGTGCGCTCAAGAAGGACATCAGCCGCACCGAGAGCGAAAAGGAAGACGCGGCCGACGAGCTGTCCGAGTCGGAAGAAAAGATTTCCGACGCCAACCGCTCGCTGCGCGAACTGGCCGACGAGCAGTCCGCCACGAATACGAAGCTGAAGGATCTCGCGGCCGAAGAGGCGCGCCTCGGCGACACCATCGCCGTGCAGAAGCGCCAGCTGGCCAAAATGTTGCGAGAACACTATGTCGCCGGCAACGAGGACCGCATCAAGCTGCTGCTGTCGGGCGATAACCCGAACCGCATCAACCGCGACCTGCAGATGATGGCCTACGTGTCGCAGGCACAGGCGAAATTACTGAATGCATTGCGCGCGAACCTGGCGGCCGTCGAGGCGAACCACGCCGAGGTGCAGAACGCCAGGGACGAGCTGGAAGAAATCGCAGACGAGCAGAAGGCCCAGAAAACCCTGCTCGAAAAGGAAAAAGCCAAACGTGCCACGTTGCTGGCGAACCTGTCGAGCAAGCTGGCGGACCAGCGCAAGCAGGCCAGCCGCCTGGAACAGGACGAACAGCGCATGAGCGGCCTCGTCGATCGCCTGACGCGCTTGATCCGCGAACAGGAAATCGCGGCCGCCGCCGAGCGCAAGCGACAACAGGAACTGGCCGCCGCGCGCGCGAAAGCGGCTGCCGAGGCGAAGGAACGCGCGCTGGCGCGGGCGAAGGCGCAGCGCGAAGAGCGCGAACGCCTGGCGCGCGAAGCGGCCAGGGAAGCGGCCCGGACCGGCAAGCCGGTCAAACCGCTGCCGCCGCCGAAGCCGGAGCCCGAAGAGACGCGGGTGGCCGAGGAACCGCCGCAAAAACCGGAGGCCCCGCAGCCGCAGCGCAGCGCCGACACCGCGCTGGCCGCCGACTTGCCGAGCGGCGCCTTCGAAAGCTTGCGCGGCCGCCTGCCGGCGCCGATCTCCGGCAGGATCGCCGCCCGTTTCGGCGCCAAGCGCGGCGATGGTCCGACGTGGCGCGGCATGTTCATCAAGGCGCCGGAAGGCACGGACGTGCGCGCCATCGCGGCCGGCCGTATCGTATTCGCCGACTGGATGCGCGGCTATGGCAATTTGATCATCATCAACCACGGCGGCGAGTATTTGTCTATTTATGGTAACAACCAGACGCTGATGAAACACGCCGGCGATGCCGTCAAGCCGGGCGACGTGATCGCCAGTGCAGGTAACACCGGCGGTAACGAAGAATCGGGGCTATACTTCGAGCTCAGGCATCTGGGGAAGGCTTTCGATCCGGCGGGCTGGATCAAGTTCTAGGGAAAGCACTCCGGACGCATCTTCCAGGGAATAGCATGGGCAAGAAACTCAAGAACGTCGGTCTGATCGGCCTCGGCATGGTGGCCGGCGTGGCCGCCTCGGTCCAGTACTCGGCACTGGCGCAAAAAGGCGGCGAGACGCCGCTGCCGCTGAACGAGCTGCGCCAGCTGGCCGACGTGTATGCCCTGATCAAGAGCGATTATGTCGAGAAGGTCGACGACAAGAAACTGTTGTCGGACGCCATCGCCGGCATGGTGAATTCGCTCGATCCGCACTCGGTCTACCTGGACCAGAAGGATTTCGCCGAGATGCGCGAGGAGGTGCAGGGTCGCTTCGTCGGCCTCGGCATCGAGGTCGCGATGGAAGACGGCTACGTCAAGATCGTCTCGCCCATCGAGGATTCGCCCGCCTACCGCGCCGGCATCAAGGCCGGCGACCTGATCACCCGCATCGACAACGTGCCCGTGAAAGGGCTGTCGCTGGACGATGCCATCAAGCGCATGCGCGGCGAGCCGCACAGCAAGGTCATGCTGACCATCGCCCGCCGCGGCGCCGATGCGCCCTGGGTCGTGCCGGTCGAGCGTGACGAAATCCGCGTGGCCAGCGTCAAGGCCAAGATGGTCGAGCCCGGCTATGCATGGCTGCGCATCAACCAGTTCCAGGAAGAGACCGTCGACGAGCTGGCCGACAAGCTGAAGGACCTGTACGCCCACAACGCGAACATCAAGGGCCTCGTGCTGGACCTCCGCAACGATCCGGGCGGGCTGTTGCCGAGCGCGATCGGCGTCTCGGCCGCGTTCCTGCCGGCGAACGACGTGATCGTCTCGACCAAGGGCCAGCTGGCCGACCAGAACGTCACGTACTACGGCCGGCGCGAATTCTATGCCGTCAAGCCGGGCTCCGATCCGCTGGCGAAATTGCCGGCCGCGCTCAAGACCGTGCCGATGGTGGTGCTGGTCAACACGGGGTCGGCGTCCGCCTCGGAAATCGTCGCCGGCGCCCTGCAGGATTACAAGCGCGCCATCGTGATGGGCAGCCAGACCTTCGGCAAGGGCTCCGTGCAGACCCTGCGCCAGCTGACGCCCGACACGGCCGTCAAGCTGACGACGGCGCGCTACTTCACGCCCAAGGGCCGCACGATCCAGGCGCTGGGCATCGTGCCGGACCTGAAGGTGGACGAGACGCCGGAAGGCGACGGCCTGAACGCCGTGCGCGTGCGCGAGGCGGACCTCGATCACCACCTGACGAACGAAGCGGCCGACAGCAAGAGCGCGAGCGCCAGGTCGCGCCGCGACGAGCTGGAAGAAGAGCAGCTGACCGTGGCCGCGATGAAGAACGCCAAGCCCGTCGAATTCGGCGGCAAGGACGATTTCCAGCTGGTGCAGGCCATCAACCACTTCAAGGGCCTGAAGGTAGAGCTGGCCAAGGCCGACCCCGACGAGGACAAGCCGGCGCCCGCCAAACTGCCGGGCCAGGACCCGAAACCGGTCGAGATCAAGGACGGCGCCAGGCCGCCGGCCATGGACAAGGCGCCCGCGTCGAAGAAATGAGGCATGCTGCAATGACGGGGACGGGCTGGCGATGAATGACCAGCAACTGCTGCGCTACTCGCGCCATATCCTGCTCGACGAGATCGGCATCGAAGGCCAGGAACGCCTGTTGCGCGCACGCGTGCTCGTGATCGGTGCCGGCGGCCTCGGCTCGCCGGCCGCGCTGTACCTGGCCGCCGGCGGCGTGGGCCGCCTGACCCTCGTCGACGACGACACCGTCGACCTGACGAATTTGCAGCGCCAGGTGATGCACACGACGGCGCGCGTGGGGCAGCCCAAGGTCGATTCCGGCCGCGAGGCGCTGCGCCAGATCAATCCCGAAGTCGAGGTCGTCGCCTTGCGCGAGCGCGCCGATGCCGCGCGTCTGGCGGAACTCGTGCGTGACGCCGATGTCGTACTCGACTGCAGCGACAACTTCGCCACCCGCCATGCCGTCAATCGCGCCTGTGTCGCCGCCGGTGTCCCGCTCGTCGCGGGCGCCGCCATCCGGTTCGACGGGCAGATCTCGGTCTACGACGTGCGCGACGCGGCTTCGCCCTGCTATGCCTGCCTGTTCCCGGAAGACGGCAGGTTCGAGGAAGTCGCGTGCAGCACGATGGGCGTGTTCGCGCCGCTGGTCGGCATCATCGGCGCCATGCAGGCGGCCGAGGCGCTGAAGCTGCTGGCCGGGAGCGGCCGTTCGCTGGCCGGCCGGCTGCAGATGCTGGACGGGCGCGCCATGGAATGGACGGAGATCGGCGTGGCCCGCAACCCATGCTGCCCRGTTTGTGGTGAGCGCCCTGGCGTAGAATAGGGCGCGCGGCATCCGCGTGATGCGGCAGGCTGAAGGTGTCATCTTTGCGCCGGCCATCTTACAATTGGCAAATTTTCCGATGCAGTTGGAAAATTTTCCAAAAGCATTTTGGCGTACTCCACCCTGAATCGGCCTTATACTATTTTTCCGACCATATCCAACACATATATGCAGAACCTCAAGCAT
>NZ_JBFUDR010000190.1:0-12161 GCF_056404615.1 Massilia sp. P2_C2
GAACAGCACCATGCCCTGCAGGTTGATGCCGCCACCGAGTTCGCGGTTCGGGATGAATGCCGCGATCACGAGCGCGTACACGGGCAGGCGCGCGGAACACGTCATCAGGGGCGCGATCATGATCGTCACGAGCCGGTCGCGCGGATTCTGGATCGTGCGCGCCGCCATCACGCCCGGGATCGCGCAGGCGAACGACGACAGCAGCGGGATGAACGCGCGCCCGGACAGGCCCACGCCGCCCATCATGCGGTCGAGCAGGAACGCGGCGCGCGGCAGGTAGCCGCAATCCTCCAGCACGAGGATGAAGAAGAACAGGATCAGGATCTGCGGCAGGAACACGAGCACGCTGCCGACGCCGCCGAAGATGCCTTCGACGAGCAGGCTGCGCAGCGGTCCCTCGGCCAGCGCGCCGCCAACCGACTGGCCCAGCGCGTCGACGCCGTTCTTGATCAGGTCCATCGGCACGGCGGCCCAGCTGAACACGGCCTGGAAGATGAGGAACATCGTGGCGGCCAGGATGACGGGGCCGAGCACGGGGTGCAGCACGACGTGGTCGATCTGCTCGCTCAGGTTGCCGGTGTCGTTGTCGAAGCTGACCGTGGCGTCGATGATGCGGCGCACCTCGCGCTGGGTCTCCTCGACCGGGACGGCGTCGATGGCGGACAGCGGGTTCGGCTTCACGGGCGTATCGAAAGCCAGCGCCTCGAGCGCCTTGAGGAGGCCCTTCTCGCCGCCGGCCTGCACGGCCACGGTCTCGATGACGGGCATGCCCAGCTCGCGCGCCAGGCGCGCCGTGTCGATCTCGATGCCGCGCTTCTTCGCGACGTCGACCATGTTCAGCGCCAGCACCATCGGCAGGCCGAGGCGCTGGATCTCCAGCACGAGGCGCAGGTTCAGGCGCAGGTTGGTGGCATTCACGACGCAGACGACGGCATCCGGCGCCTGCTCGCCGGCGCGCAGGCCCGCGACCACGTCGCGCGTGATCGCTTCGTCGGGGGTGTGGGCGTTCAGGCTGTAGGCGCCGGGCAGGTCGAGTACGCGCAGCGGACGGCCGCCGGGCAGGATAAAACTGCCTTCCTTGCGTTCGATGGTGACGCCGGCATAGTTCGCGACCTTCTGGCGCGCGCCGGTGAGGCGGTTGAACAGGGCAGTCTTGCCGCAGTTCGGATTACCCAGCAGGGCGATGAGCGGCGTTTTTGCGGCCGCCTGGACCTGCTGATCTACTGCTCCCATGTCCGTTCCATCACTCCGGCTGGATGGAGACGAGCGCAGCCTCGAAACGGCGCAGGGCGAACGTCGACTGGCCGACCTTGACAGCCAGCGGGCCGCCGGGCAGGCCGCGCTTGAGCATGCGGATGCGCTCGCCCGGCACGAAACCCAGTTCCATCAGGCGGCGCGACACGTCGATGCCGCCGTCGCGGCTGCCGATGGCGTTCGGCGCGAGGTGGATCACGGTAGCGCTCTGGCCGGCCTTGAGGCTGTCGAGCGTGGTCAGGGTGGGTGCAAGAGTCATGGTGTCGCTTCCGGAGAGAGGTGCGATGCTTTCACAGATGGGTACATCATAAACCTAAATGCGAATTATTTCTATTTGAGGTTTGTCTACTTCCGTTCGCTCAACCGAGATTTAACCCAACGGCGCAACAAAAACGCTTGCATTCGCGATCCAGGTTCAGCAGAATACGAAGGGTAATGAGAATGATTCGCATTATAGAGCAAACAACACCACCGGAACCGTCCATGATCGTCTGCGTCTGCAATAACATCTCCGACCGCGAAATCCGCCAGGCCATCGACCTCGGCCTGACTTCGATGGCCGACCTGTACAAGGAACTGGGTGTCGGCACCTGCTGCGGCAAATGCGTCAGCTATGCCCGCGAAGTGATGCACGAGCACCTGGAAAGCAAGACCACCGTCACCGAACTGCGTCGTACGCCGCACGACGGGCTGGCGGCCTGAACGGCACCGGCTTCCCCGATCCCTGCCGGCCGTCGCCGCGCTCGCGGCGCCAGCGACGCCGGTCGTTTTTCTCATCACTGTCGGGTTCCAGCAACGCAGGCGCCGGCAGCGCCGGATGGCCTCCCAGCAAGCCCTCATGTTGCTGCGCACAATGCACGCACAAGCCGACCATGCGCGTGCCGGACTTGGTACTATGTGATCTCCGAAGCACGAAGATTCCAGTCCTATGTCCGTAATCCCGTTCCGTCCACCAAGAGCGCCCTTTACGGTCCAGCCTCCTCAGCAGCCTTCGCGCCGCGCCATCATCGTCAGGTGGCTGCGCAAGACGCATGGCTGGATCGGCCTCTGGGGCGCCGTGCTCGGGCTGCTGTTCGGCAGCACCGGCATCCTCCTCAATCACCGTGCCGTGCTGAAGATTCCGGCCGTCCAGGCGCAGGAAAGCACGGTCCAGATTCCCCTGCCGAGCCCGGCGCCCGGCAGTCCGCAGGCGCTGGCCACATGGCTCAAGCGCTCGCTGCGGCTGGCGCCCGAGCCCGGGCGCGTCAAGGCCGAGGCCGCGCGGCCCGTCGCCTGGGGCGACACCTCGCTGGTCCAGCCGGCGCGCTGGAGCGCCAGCTTCACGTCGCCATCGGGCAACGTGCAGGCCGAATATTGGGTCGGCAACAGCTATGTCACCGTCAAGCGCGCCGAGAACAATGTCTTCGGCACCCTCGTCAACCTGCACAAGGGTGTCGGGATGAGCGCGGCCTGGGTCCTGCTCGTGGACACGCTCGCCGGTTCCATCATCCTGCTGTCGCTGTCCGGCGTCGTGCTGTGGACGCTCACCAACCGGCGTCGCACGGTGGGCATCGTGATCGGCGCCGTGTCGCTGCTCGCGGCGGGCGGCCTCGCGCTGACGGCCATCTGATCCGGGCGGCGGCGTTGGCATGCATGCCACGCCGTCGCCGCCTACGCCCAWCCGAGGCGTCCGGACGGTGCGTTGCCTGCCCGCGTGACGCACGGTTTGCTATGATGTCGTGACAACAACCGCACGCAAAGGCATTCCATGAAGGGCGATCCCAACATCATCCGGCTGCTCAACGCGCAGCTGACCAACGAGCTGACCGCAATCAACCAGTACTTCCTGCATGCACGCATGTACAAGCACTGGGGCTTCGACAAGCTGGGCAAAAAAGAATACGACGAATCGATCGGCGAGATGAAGCATGCGGACCGGCTGATCGACCGCATCCTGATGCTGGACGGCTTGCCCAACCTGCAGGCCCTGCACAAGCTCTTGATCGGCGAATCGGCGCAGGAGATGCTGGAATGCGACCTGAAGCTGGAACGCGCGGCCCAGGTCACGGTCAAGGAAGGCATCGCCGCCGCCGAAGTCGCGCACGACTATGTGTCGCGCGACCTGCTGCTGGAAATCCTCGAGGACACCGAGGAACACATCGAGTGGCTGGAGACCCAGCTCGACCTCATCATCAAGGTCGGTATCCAGAACTACCTGCAGTCCCAGATGGGCGAGTAACGCACGCGTGACGCGAACATCCGCGTGGGCTCGGGGAGCCCACCCTACGGCTACCCTGCCGACGTAGGGTGGGCTCCCCGTGCCTACGACCGATCATATGTCCATCATGTATCGGCAATACGTGTGCAATCACGTAGGGTGGGCACCACGTGCCCACGCGTAACGCATCCAATCACGGGCGGGACGCATCAACCAGCTTGGCGCCAGCGCGCCACCCACTTGTCATAAAAGCTCATGTCGCCGGGCACCGCCCCGGTGACGGCACAGATCGCGCCGGCGAATTCATTGGCGCGCGCCAAGGTCAGTTCCAGCGGCCAGCCGCGCGCGCGGCCCAGCAGGAAGATCGCGGCGAAGGCGTCGCCGGCGCCCGTCGTGTCGATCACGAACGGCGGCACCGGATTGTCGCGGTGGGCGATATAACTGCCGTCGGCGCCAAAATACACGGAACCGCGGTGCCCCAGCGTGACGATCAGCGCATCCAGCGTAAAGCGGTCCATCAGCGCGCGGCAGGCCGCGTGCACCTCCTCGATCGACAGCGTCGCATCGTTCGCGCCGATCTGGAAGTACCACTGGAACAGCGCCTGCAATTCCTCTTCGTTGACCTTGACGATGTCGGCCGCCGTCAGCGCCCGCGTGACGATGGCTTCCTTGACGTGGCCGTGCCGCAGGTTCAGGTCGAGGAAGCGCTTGGCCGGCGTCGCTTCCAGCACGGCCGCCAACGCCTCGCGCGAGCGTTCCCCGCGCTGGACCAGCGTGCCGAAATACAGGGTGTCATGCGTGCCGCCGGCAACGCTCGCGGCGGCCGGTTCGGGGTCGATGAAATCGTAGGCCTGGCGCGGCAGCAGCGTGAGGTGGTGCGCCGTGCCATGGCGCTCGGCGACGGCGCGGCCCGTCTCTTCCATCGGGTCGACCTGCAGGCCCGTTTCCGGGATCACGAAGCGTTCGAACTCGGCGCGCACGGCCGCGCCGTTGCGGTCGTCGCCGATGCGCGTGATGACCAGCGGGGGCAGCATGAAGGCGGCCAGGTGGCGCGCCACGTTGAACGGGGCGCCGCCCACGACCGGGGCGCCGGTGCCTTCCTCAACGAGCACCTCGCCGAACACCACCGCCATCCCATTCCATTTGACCATCGCTCGCCTCCGTCCGTTCGATCGCACCGGGGCATTGTACGTCAGGCGCTGGCGCGGATGGCCAGTTCGGTAGGAAGCTGGACCGAGGGCGCCGGCTGGCCGTCGACGCAGGCCAGCAACGCGCTCACGAGGGCGCGCGCGGCGACGTCGCGCGGCTGGCAGACGGTGGTCAGCGGCGGATGGAAATAGCTGGACAGCTCGATGTCGTCATAGCCGACGACGGCCACGTCGGACGGCACGTCCCTGCCCTGCGCGCGCATGGCGTGGATGGCCTTCATGGCAAGCAGGTCGCTGCAGGCGAACATGCCGTCATAATCGACGCCGCGGCGCGCCAGCTCTTCCACGGCCTGGCCGCCGCTCTCGGGCAGGAAGGAAACGGCCACGTGCAGTTGCGGATCGGGCGCGAGGCCATGCGCGGCCAGCGCTTCTACGTACCCGCGGTGACGCCTCTCGACTTCGGGCAGCGTGGTGTCGCCGAGGAAGGCGATGCGGCGCCGGCCCTGCGCCAGCAGGCGTTCCGTCGCCAGGCGTCCGCCCGTGATATTGTCGCCGCCGACCGTCGTGTACAACTGCTGCGGCAGTTGCGCACCCCAGACGACGAACGGCACGCCGCGCGCGGCCATCTTGTTCAGCTGGTCGTGATGGCGGCCCTGGCCGATCAGGATCACGCCGATGGCGCGGCCGCCGTCGAACGGCGCGGCGGCCGCGTCGACCTGGTCGGCATCGACGCGCGAGACGAGCGTGTCGAAGCCCTGTTCGCTCAGGGCGTCGGCGAGGCTGCCCAGCATCGACAGGAAGAACGGGTCGGACAGCTGCTGGCGCGAGGACTGGTCGATCGGGATGACGACGGCCACCGTGCGGTTCTGCTGCGTCCGCAGGTTCTGGGCGCCGATGTTGATCGTGTAGTTCAGCGAGCGCGCGAGGTCGAGGATGCGGTCGCGCGTCTCCTGGTTGACGAGCGGGCTGTGGCTGAGCGCGCGCGAGACGGTCGACGTGGACACGCCGGCCAGCCGGGCGATGTCGGCCATTTGCAGACGGCGGGACGTCGACATCGGTCAGCGCGGGGCCGTGTCCTTGAACGACGGCCGTTCGGACAGCTTGTCGAACAGGCGCGCCAGGTTCGGGTAGGACGCGCGCCAGGCGATGTCCGGGAAGCGGAACGACAGCCAGCCGAGCGTGCAGCCGACGGCGACGTCGGCCAGCGTGTAGTGGATCCCCATGCAGAACGGTTGCTCGCCCAGGTTCTCGGACATCACCGCGAGCCCGCCGTGCACCTTGCCCATCTGGCGGTCGAACCAGGCCTGGCTCTGTTGTTCCGCCGGGCGCCACGTGCGCTCCAGGTAGGCCAGCACGCCCGCGTCCAGCACGCCGTCGGCCAGCGCTTCCCACACCTTGACGTTGGCGCGGTCGCGGCTGTTCGCCGGCAGCAGCTTGCACACGGGGGTCAGCGTATCGAGATATTCGGCGATCACGCGCGAATCGTACATCGTGCTGCCGTCCTCCATCACGAGGCAAGGCACCTTGCCCAGCGGGTTGGACGATGCGATCGTGGTTTCCGGCGCCCAGACGTTTTCCAGCTCAAACTGGTAGTCGAGCTTTTTTTCTGCCAACACGACGCGCGCCTTGCGCACATAGGCACTGGTGACGGAACCGATGAGTTTCATAGATGTGCTGTATAGGTAAACAGGGGACAGTATAGCATCGGCCCCGGACCGCCCGGACGCCCGAAAATGCCCAAATGAGACTTGACAAAGCGGCCAGGGCCAGGCTGTCAATGGTAGAATCTCGTTTTTGCACTCACCGCTTTCCCCCTCCCATGACCTCTACCGCATCCTCCTCGACCCTGTCGGCCCTGTCCCCGCTGGACGGCCGCTATGCCGCCAAGACCGACAAGCTGCGTCCGATCCTGTCGGAAGCCGGCTTCATGCACCACCGCGTGAAAGTGGAGATCGCCTGGCTGCAGGCGCTGTCGCAGGCCGGCTTCGCCGAGCTGAAGCCGTTCTCCGCACAAGCCAGCGCCCTGCTGGACAAGCTGGCCGCCGAATTCTCGGAACTTGACGCCGCCCGCATCAAGGAAATCGAGGCCGTCACCAACCATGACGTGAAAGCCGTCGAGTACTGGCTGAAGGAAAAAGTGAAGGACGTGCCGGAGCTGGTCGCCGCCTCCGAGTTCATCCACTTCGCCTGCACGTCGGAAGACATCAACAATACGTCGCACGGCATGATGCTGAAGGCGGCCCGCGACGGCGTGCTGCTGCCATCGCTGCAGGCTGTCATCGCCAGACTGACCGAAATCGCCCACGTCAACGCCGACCTGCCGATGCTGTCGCGCACCCACGGCCAGACCGCCAGCCCGACCACGCTCGGCAAGGAATTCGCCAACGTCGTCGCCCGTCTGCAGCGCGCCGTCAAGCGCATCGCCGACGTGGAAATCCTCGGCAAGATGAATGGCGCCGTGGGCAACTACAACGCCCACCTGTCCGCATACCCGGGCTTCGACTGGCCGGCGTTCTCGAAGAACGTGATCGAGCAGCGTCTGGGCCTGACGTTCAACCCGTACACCATCCAGATCGAACCGCACGACTACATGGCCGAGCTGTTCGACGCCATCTCGCGCACGAACACGATCCTGCTCGACCTGAACCGCGACATCTGGACCTATGTCTCGCTGGGCTACTTCAAGCAGAAGCTGAAGGCCGGCGAGATCGGTTCGTCGACGATGCCGCACAAGGTCAACCCGATCGACTTCGAAAACTCGGAAGGCAACCTGGGCCTGGCCAACGCCGTGCTGCGCCACATGGCCGATAAACTGCCGGTCTCGCGCATGCAGCGCGACCTGACCGACTCCACCGTGCTGCGCAACATCGGCGTCGGCTTCGGCTACGCGCTGCTTGCCTACGACAGCTGCCTGCGCGGCCTGAACAAGCTGGAAGTGAACCCGCTGCGCCTGGAGCAGGACCTGGACGCGAACTGGGAAGTGCTGGCCGAGCCGGTGCAGACCGTGATGCGCCGCTACGGCATCGAGAACCCGTACGAGCAGCTGAAGGAACTCACGCGCGGCAAAGGCATCACGCGCGAGGCGTTGCAGGAATTCATCGGCAAGCTGGCGATTCCGCAAGATGCGAAGGATCTGCTGCTGGCCATGACGCCGGCCAATTACACGGGGTTGGCGGCGCAGCTGGCGAAGGCGATCTGATCGTCTTTCGCGGCTGGCGATGCAAATGAACCGGGGCGCGTCCCCGGTTTTTTATTGGCGATTCGTCCATTCCTGCGCTGGTTGAACGCGTGGGCGGAGGCCGCCCACCCTACCCGCGACGCCAACGTAGGGTGGGCACCACGTGCCCACGCGTTCAACCGGCGCGAGCAAGGACGAAACACGCGATCATTCACCGCTGCCAGGTGAACTTCATTCCCACCGTCCTGGGCACTTCGCTGCGCACGGACGCCGCACCGTATTCCGCGTGGCTGCCATTCAGGTTGGTGCCAATCACCGATACCTCCATCCCCGGCGCGCAGCGCCAGCCGAAGCGGGCGTCGATGGCCGTATAGGCCGGCACGTACGGCAGGCCCAGCGCGGCCACGCGACGCACGGCCAGCTCCAGTTCGCGCGTCGCGTCGATGGCGTGGCTGGAGCGCAGCTGGGCCGTATAGGCCGGGTCGCGGCCCGTCGTCGCCAGGCTCGCCGCGTCCTTGCTGCCAGGCTTGAGGAAGAAGGCCTCGTGCAACGCCGTGACGCCGGCCGACATCCGCCATGAATCGGTCACCTGCACGCTGCCCCACGCCTCGATGCCGCGCGACTGCCCTTCCATCTGGCTGTCGAACGAGACGGACCGCCTGTCCGGATTGACCGTCTGGGTACGCAGGTAGTCGTACAGGTTGCGGAACGCCGTCACCGAATACGACAGGCGCTGGCCCACCTGGCCGCGGTAGCCCAGTTCGAACACGCGCGCGGTCTCGGAGCGCACGCCCGGGCCGCCCACCAGGATATACGGCGGCGCGCCCGGCACGTAGACATCCACGTCCAGCCGCGACGGCGCGCGCACGGTGCGCGATACGGCCGCCCACACCGCGTGCGCGGGCGTGACGCGCCAGGACACGCGCACGTTCGGCAGGAACTCGGTGCCCGTGTACGGATTGCGCTCCCAGCGCACGCCGGCGGTCAGGCGCAGGTCGTCCCGCAAAGCCACCTCGTCCTGGGCGAACAGGCTGGCCCAGGCCTGCCGCTCGTTGGCGGGCAGGAAGGCGACGAAGCGGCTATTGCTGACGTGGTCCCAGCTGTAGCGGTATTCGGCGCCCCACACAATGCTGTTGCGGCCCGCCGCCGGCAGCGCGTGCTGCAGCTGCAGGCTGACGATGTCGACGGCATCGCCGAACGTGGGCGGCGCGCGCCGGTAGCGGTAATCATATGACGCCTGCGCGGCCAGGCTGCCGCCGTCCGCCAGCCGGTGTTCCCAGCGCCCCGTGACGTTGGCGCCGTGCAGGGTGATGTCGCCGAGGCTGGCGCCAGAGGTGGGCGTCACGATGACGCCCGGCGCCGGCTGGCCCTCGCGCCCCTGCCACGCATTGGCGTTAACGCYGAAGAGCTCGGCCCCGCGTTCCCAGTCGGCGCGCCAGCCCACCTGGCCCTGGGTCCAGGCGTCGTCGATGGGGCCGCCGGACGCGAGTTCGCCATGGCCCAGCCYGAACACCTTGCCGTAGGCGCGCCAGTGGCCGCCATCCGTGGCGGCGCCATGGCGGAACGCGGCCTGGGCACCGTCGTTGTCGGCGCGCAGCACGAGCAGGTCGCCCTGCGTGTCGCGCGCGTTGCGTGTCGTGATGTTGATGACGCCGTTGACGGCGTTCACGCCCCACAGCGTGCCGCCCGGCCCGCTGATCACCTCGATCCGCTCGACGTCTTCCAGCATCACGTCCGGCTCATCCCATAACATGCCGGAGAACAGCGGCGAATACACGGAGCGGCCGTCGATCATCACGAGCAGCTTGTTGGGCGTGCTGTTGCTGGTGCCGTTCATGCCGCGCGCCGAAATGTAGTAGCCCACGTTGCTTTTGCGCGCGACGTGCAGGTTGGGCGCCAGGTTCAGCGCTTCCGTCAGAGTGCGGGCGCCCGAGCGGCGGATGTCCTCCGCCGTGATCACGAACACGGACGCCGGYGCGTCCTGCAGGCGCTCGGGCCGGCGCGAGACGGACGTCACGTCGATATTCGCCAGTTCCTCGATCGACAGGTCGGCAAACTCGTTGTCCGCCCGCGGCGCCGCCTCATCGGCCTGGACCGGCGCTGCCAGCACCAGTCCGAGCAGCGCCGGGCCGGCCAGCCACCCTGGCCGTCGTGCCAGGGCGAACGAGCGGAGCCAGGTAGCGGAAGCCATCGAATTCATCGCATGTCAAAGAGCGCTGTCATTGCCTGAACATTAGTTTTATAAATATATTCTGTCAATATTTTACCTTTCCAAACAGAGAAGATGGCCGCGCACGCGCTACATCGACGAGAAATGACGGTCGCGCAACATGATGAATGAGCATTGTCCCGTTTGCTGAACAAAGTTATCCACCAGGATGGCTTCCTCGCGATATTTGGAACGGTTAAAGTGTCCGTATTGCAAATCTACGCCCGCACCGAAGTCATGCTAGTGTGCGTACGGAAATGCCGGCTGCTTAACCTGGCCGAACTTGGTAAGATTTAGTTCTAACGCGTACTATTTAATCGGAGACCCGCCATGCAGCGCTATACCACGACCGCGATCGTGCTTCACTGGCTGATCGCCGCGCTGATCATCGGCGCGTTCACGCTGGGCCTCGTGATGACGGACATCCCGGGCATCTCGCCGACCAAGCTGAAATATTATTCGTGGCATAAATGGGCCGGCGTGACCGTGCTCGTGCTCGCGACCGTGCGCCTGCTGTGGCGCCTGAAAAACCGTCCGCCCGAGCTGCCGGAAACGATGCCCGCGTGGCAGCGCGGCGCCGCCCACGGCCTGCACCACCTGCTATACCTGCTGATCTTCGCCGTGCCGATCTCCGGCTATTTCTACACGCTGGCGGCCGGCTTCCCGGTCGTCTATTTCGGCCTGTTCCAGCTGCCGGTGCTGATCGCCAGGAACCCGGCGCTGGCCGAGACGCTCAAACCCATCCATTACTGGCTGAACATGATCATGGCCGGCCTGGTCGGCCTGCATGTGGTGGCCGCCCTGAAACACCAGTTCGTCGACCGCGACGGCACCCTCGGCCGCATGTTGCCCAGCCGTTCGCATTGAAGGAGATATCCATGAAACTTACCCGGGGCACCATTGCCGCCTTAGTTGCTACCTTAGTGGCTGGCGTGACGCTGATCGCCAGCGCGACTCCCCTGAAGACCGACGTGGCGCACAGCAACGTCTCGGCCGTGTTCAAGCAGATGAACGTGCCGGTCGAATCGAAGTTCAAGAATTTCAATGCGCAGATCGACTACGACGCCGCGCATCCGGACAAGGCGACGGCGCGCGTGGACATCGACACGGCCAGTTTCGACATCGGCGAGGCCGAGTACAACAAGGAAGTCGCCGGCAAGGACTGGTTCAATGCGGCCAAGTATCCGAAGGCGACCTTCGTGTCGTCCGGCATCAAGCCCGCCGGTGCGGGCAAACTGAATGTCAGCGGCAAGCTGAGCATCAAGGGCAAGACCCAGGACGTCACCTTCCCGCTCAACATCAAGGCGGAAGGCGGCAAGCAGGTTTTCGAAGGCCAGTTGCCCATCAAGCGGCTGGCGTTCAATGTCGGCGAAGGCGAGTGGAAAGACACGAGCATGGTTGCCGATGAAGTCGTCATCAAGTTCCGCATTGCCGCGGGACAGTAATTCAACACCCTCATCGTCAAAGGATCGTTTTATGAAACTCAAGCACCTCGCCCTGCTGGCCGCCGTCTTCGCTACCGGTACCACTTTCGCCGCAGAAATCTACAAGATCGAACCGAACCACACCTACCCCAGCTTCGAAGCCGACCACTTCGGCGGCCTGTCGAACTGGCGCGGCAAGTTCGACAAGAGCGACGGCTCCATCGTACTGGATCGCGCGGCCAAGACGGGCACCGTCGACATCACCATCGACGCCAGCAGCCTGGACTTCGGCCATGCCAAGATGAACGAGCACGCCAAGGGTCCGGACATGTTCGACGTCGCCAAGTACCCGAATGCCACCTATAAAGGCAAGCTCGTATTCAAGGGCGACACCCCGACCGCCGTCGACGGCGAACTGACGCTGCACGGCGTGACGAAGCCGCTCACCCTGAAAATCAGCCAGTTCAAGTGCATCCAGCACCCGATGCTGAAGCGCGAAGTGTGCGGCGCCGATGCGTCGGCCACGTTCAACCGTGCCGATTTCGGCGTGGATTACGGTGTCAAGATGGGCTTCAAGCCGGAAGTGAAGCTGGACATTCAGGTCGAAGCCGTCAAGCAATAAGCAGCGACGTCACCACGCCAAAAAGCCTCGCGCCGAAATGGCCGCGAGGCTTTTTATTTTTGTGGATAACGCGAACGATTGGCGGGCACGGGGTGCCCACCCTACGCCAGACAGGGCCGTAGGGTGGGC
>NZ_JBFUDR010000191.1:0-12113 GCF_056404615.1 Massilia sp. P2_C2
GCCGGCGTAGCGACGCCCGGCGTGGCGACGCCCGGCGTGGCGACGCCCTGCGGCGCGACGAAATCCTTGCCGACGGTGCCGCAGGCCGACAACAGCGCGGCGACAGCCAGCGCGCCGGCAGTGTGGACGAGGGGCTTGAACATAGTAGTCTTCATTCTGGTATCCATTGATTGGGTTCAGTGGCCGCCGCCACCGCCGCCACTGGGCGACTTGACCTTGTCCGAGAACCACAGCGGGATGATCGCCACGAGCAGGATCACGCCGACGAGGAAGAAGCCATCGTTGTAGGCCATCACGAACGACTCCCTGCGCACGATGCGGTCGATGGCGCCGATCGCCTGCTGGGCCGCCGTCACCGGGTCGATGCCCTTGGCGATGAAGGCCTGCGTCAGCGTATCGAGGCGGCTCTGCGTGGCCGCGGCGGCCAGCGAGACCGACTCGCCCAGGCGCTCCGAGTGGAAGTGCTCGCGGTTCGTGAGCGCCGTCGCCAGCAGGGCGATGCCGACCGAGCCGCCCAGGTTGCGGGTCATGTTGAACAGGCTCGACGCCGACGGCATGTCCTTCGGCTGGATGCCGGACATGGCGAAGTTCGACAGGGTCAGCATCACGAACGGCTGGCCGAGCGCGCGGATGACCTGCGACAGCATCAGCTGGTCGTAGCCCGTGCTGGCGTCCATGTAGGCGTTCATCAGGCACGAGACGCCGAACAGCCCGAGGCCGAACGAGCACAGGAGGCGGTTGTCGATCTTCTGCGACAGGCGCGCCACGAACGGCATCACGAACAGCTGCGGCAGGCCGACCCAAGCGATCACTTCACCGATCTGCATCGGCGAGTAGCCGGCGATCTGGCCCAGGAACAGCGGCAGCAGGAACGACGAGCCGTACAGCCCCATGCCGATCACGGCCGACAGCGCGGTCGCGACGAGGAAGTTGCGCTGGCCGTACAGGCCCAGGTTGACGAACGGGTCGCTGCGCGAAAAGTTCGTCACGACCCAGCCGAGGATGCCCACCAGCGCCAGCGCCGCGAAGATGACGATGAAGCTGGATTGGAACCAGTCCTTCGAATTACCCTCTTCCAGGAAGATCGTGAGGCTTGCGAGACCCAGTGCCATGAAGGCGATGCCGAGCCAGTCGGCCTTGTACAACGCCTGCAGGTTCATGGGCTCGCGGTCGATGCCCCAGTACATGCCGGCGATCAGCAGCACGCCCGGCACCCAGTTGATGTAGAAGATCGACGGCCAGCCGTACAACTCCGTCAGGTAGCCGCCCAGCGTGGGGCCCATCGCGGGCGCCAGGGTGGCGGTCAGGCCGAACATGGCCATGCCGACGGCGCGCTTGGCCGGGGGCAGGCGCGTCATCACGAGGGTCATCGCCATCGGGATCAGCGCGCCGCCCGTGAAACCCTGCAGCATGCGGAACACGATCATGCTCGACAGGTTCCACGCGGTGCCGCACAGCGTCGAGAACGCGAGGAACAGCGCCGTCGTCAGCATCAGGTAGCGGCGCTGGCCGAGGGCGCGCACGAACAGCGCCGTCATCGGGATCACCACGATCTCGGCGCACAGGTAGGCGGTCGAGATCCACGAGCCCTCTTCCTGGGTGGCCGACAGGGTGCCGAGGATGTCGCGCAGCGAGGAGTTGGTGATCTGGATGTCGAGCACCGCCATGAACGCGCCGAGCAGGCCGGCCAGCACCGCGATCCAGGTGCGCGCGTCGACGCGCGTACCGTTGGCCGGGGGGGCGGCGCCCGGGTTGGCACCGCCCGCCGGCGCCTTGGGCGCCATCGGTTTGGTGATCGTCGTGGACATCACGGTTCCTTTGTTTTATTGAGCGGCGGCGGTCTTCTGGCGCAGGTCGATCTCGACGACGGTCGACATGCCCGGCACGAGGCGGCCCGCGTACTTCTTCAGGTCTTCGGGCGCGAACGTGATTTTCACGGGCACGCGCTGGACGATCTTGGTGAAGTTGCCGGTCGCGTTATCGGCCGGCAGCAGCGCGAACTGGTTGCCCGACGCCGGCGCGAAGCTGTCCACGCGGCCGACCAGTTCGTGCTTCGGCAGCGCGTCCACTTCGATCTTCACTTCCTGGCCCGGCTGCAGGCCGGCCAGCTGCGTTTCCTTGAAGTTGGCGGTGACCCACACGTCGTCCTGCACGATGGCGGCCAGCTGCTGGCCCGGCTGCACGCGCGCGCCGACTTCCACGCTGCGCTTGCCGATGCGGCCGGAGACCGGCGACACGATGCGGTTGTAGCCGAGCTGCTGCCGGGCGTCCTTCAACTGGGCCTGCAGTACTTTCACCTGCGCCTTGAACACGTCGCGCGCCGAGGCGGCGGCGATGATCTGCGCCTGGGCGGCCGCGGCATTGTCGCGGCGTGCCGTGACGTCGGCCGTGGCGCCGGCACGCGCGGCGGTAGCGGCATCGACTTCGGCCTTCGAGACGGCCTTCATCTGGGTGTTGTACAGCTGGCCGTAGCGCTCGGCGTCCTGCTTCGCGCGCACCAGGTTGGCCTGGGCCTGCACGACCTGCGCCTGGGCGGCCGACGCCTGCGCCCTGGCCTGCTCGACGGCGGCGTCGGCCTGCACGATCTGCTGCTGCACGCTGGCGATCTGGGCCTGGATCTGCTCGACCTTCACGCCCTGGTCGGCCGGATCCAGCTCGGCCAGCACGTCGCCGGCCTTGACGATCTGGTTATCGTTGAACATCACTTTCGTCACGACACCCGGGATGCGCGACGACACCGGGTGCACGTGGCCCGTGACATAGGCATTCTCGGTCTCGACGAAATAATGGCTGCGGTACCACATGCGGCCGCCGGCGGCCAGCGCGGCGGCGGCGATCAGACCCACGACGATCAACACCCGTTTCGGAGGCCCCTTGGGGGCGTTCGTCGCGTTCGCGGCATTGGCGGACGCGCCCTGGGCTGCCGGTGCGCCCGGCGGGACGGCGGCCGGCTTGTGGTCGGCCGAGGTTTGCGTATCAGGCATGTGAACTCCGAAGAAATAATGAAATTGGTCAATCGCATTATTGGACACATTTTTGCCAAAGTCAAGAAATGAAACGGTTGCATTTCATTTCGGTTTGGAATACAGTGGTAACCATGGACAAACATATGCATGACGCGGCCGAGTGCTCCGGCAAGGCTGCAGGCCGCCCCAAGGCCGCCGATGTGGAAGCGCGTACCCAGGAATTGCTCCAGGTTGCCGCCGCCCTGTTTCTCAAGAATGGCTATACGAAGACGAGCCTGGAATCGATCGCCCGCGCGGCCCACGTCGCGGTGCGTACCATCTACGTGAAATTCGGCGGCAAGGAAGGCCTGCTGTCCGCCGTGCTGGCCGCCAAGCGTCACAGGTTTTTCCGCAGCCAGCCGATGGAAACGGACATGCGCCCGCTGCGCGAGGTGATCGATGATTTCGCGCACCAGATGCACGACCTCATGACGTCACCGGAAGCCGTCGACATGCAACGCATCGTGCTGKCCGAGGCGCCCACGAATCCTGCACTGGCCGAGGCCTTCTGGAACGGCGGCCCGCGCAAGACACGCGAGATGCTCTCCGGCTACTTCTCAAGGCCCGACGTGCGCGCCCAGATGCGCCCGGACGTGCCGCTGGACATCCTGCCTTGCGTGCTGATGAGCACCATCGGCGGCGAACAGTTCATGACCTTCATGCATCCGCACCGCGTCGTGGATCGGGATAAAGCGAAACGCGACCTGGAAGCCCGGATGGAGCTGTTTTATCGCGGCATCCTTCCTTGACTGTTTGGCAATGTGCGTCATCGCACCGACTTGAACAGTGGGAACCGCATAGCCTGAGGTCTTTGATGTCATGAACAACAATACGAAGACGGCAGTTCGCCGCAGGGAGGGAGCATGAGCAAGTCGTCACGTTACGAATGGCGCGACCAGCAAGCCGCGCTGCATGAGCGCATGAAGGGTTTTATTGCCAACCCGAGCAATGAACAGCTCGAGGCCGTGGTCGCCGAAATGCGCGCCTATGCCGATGCGGCACAGACAGGCAGTATCGAGATTCCGCAGCGCTGGACCAGTTACAACTAATTCAACTTGTCGCCCATCCATCGGCGGAAGCGCACTGCGTTTCCGCCGATTTCTTTTTATCGCGGCATTGTTTCGGTGATAATTTCCCGGCCGACTGAACCTGGGATAACCATGCCGACACCCGCCACCACGCCTTCGCTGCATCCACTGGAAACGTTCGCCCCGTTCCGGCGCTGGCGCCCTTCACCGCTGCGCAACCTCGTCTACACGTTCGTGTGGAACGGCATCATCGGCATCGCGCTGGCCTGTGCCGCGGTCCTGTTCGGCAGTCGCGCACCGTTCGGGGCGCTGCTGGGCGAGATGCTGCTGGCGTCGAACATCATCGGATTCCTCATCCACGCGATGGTGCACGTGCTGCGCCGTGTTGCGCCCGGGCGCAACGGCCCGGCCATGCGGACCGCGCGGCTGCTGCTGACGGCATGCTGCGCCACGGTCGGCATGGCCGTCACCGATGCGCTGCTGGGCGGACGCAGCGCGTTCGGTTTTCTGCCGCACGCGGAATTGCTGGCGCGCTACCTGCCGGGCGCGGTCGTCGTCGCGCTGCTGATGGTGGCCGTGCTGGCGGTGGGCGAGCGGAGGATCGCGCGCGAGATCGAGGCCGCCCGCCAGCAGGAACAGATCGCCGAAGCGGCGCGCCTGCTGGCCGAGGCAAGGCTGCGCACCCTGCAGGCCCAGATCGAGYCGCACTTCCTGTACAACACACTGGCCAACGTTGTCAGCCTGATCGGTCCGGAACCGGCCCGCGCCCGCCACATGCTGGAGCGCCTGATCGACTTTCTGCGCGCGAGTTTGTCGGCCAGCCGCGCCGGGCACGCGACCTTGGGGTCCGAGATCGACCTCGCCTGCGCCTGGCTCGACCTGCTGGGCGTGCGCATGGGCGCGCGCCTGCGCTGGCGCGTGGACGTCGATGCGGCCTGCCGCGACGCCGTCATCCCGCCGATGCTGATCCAGCCGCTGGTGGAAAACGCCGTCATGCACGGCATCGAACCGAAGGTGGAAGGCGGCACCATCGTCGTGCGTGCGCGCCGGCTGGATAATGGCCTGTGCGTCGAAGTCGCCGACGATGGCGTCGGTCTCGTGCCGGCGGCCCCGCGTCCGGGCGGTGGCGTCGGCTTGTCCAATCTGCGTGAGCGGCTGCGTTCGTTGCATGGAAGCAGTGCTCAAGTACAATTGCTCGAAAATCAAGACGGAGGCGTGACGTCGCGCCTGCTTCTACCTTTTCCACCTTTGTAATCGCATCGACCGAGGTGCCGCCATCGAACCCATCCGCGCCGTACTTGCCGACGACGAACCGCATCTGCTGGCCTATCTGGAAGAACAACTGGGCAGCGCCTGGCCGGACCTGCGTATCGTGGGACGCGCCGGCAATGGCATCGAGGCGCTGCGCCTCGTGGACGAATTGGCCCCGGACGTCGTCTTCCTCGACATCCAGATGCCGGGCCTGAACGGCCTCGATCTCGCCGCACGCCTCGCGGACGAACGCAAGGCGCCGCGGGTCGTGTTCACGACGGCGCACGAGGCCTACGCGCTGCAGGCGTACGAGCATGCCGCCTTCGACTACCTGCTGAAACCCATCCGGCTCGAGCGCCTGCAACGCACCGTCGAGCGGTTGCAAGACACGCTGGCTGCGCCGGCGGCCGCGCCGTCCGCCGAGATGCTGGCCGGGCTGCTGCGCCAGCTCGGGGTGACGCCGGCCGCCGCACCCATGCCAACACCGGCACCGGCACCGTTGCAATGGATCCGCGCCGCCCAGGGCCAGGAGACGCGCCTGATCGCCATCGACGAAGTGATCTACTTCCAGAGCAACGACAAGTACACGAGCGTGTTCGTGGCCGACGGCGAGCACCTGATCCGCACGCCGATGCGCCAGCTGCGCGAACAGCTGGATCCGCAGCAGTTCTGGCAGATCCACCGCAGCGTGATCGTGGCCGCGCGCCACGTGGCCGGCACCCGCACGGATTTCCGCGGGCGCCTGCTCGTGAAGCTCAAGGGGCGCGACGAGCAGCTCGTCGTCAGCCGCAACTACGCCGACCTGTTCCGCCAGATGTAGCCAGGCCGGCAACGCCGGCCGCCTGAATTCCACATTGCGAAACACCCTTTCACGATCTGCTTCGCCTTTACGCAAAGGTCGTGCATAATAGCGTGTGTCCTATGTCTTATATAAGACTTAGTCGAACGGAAAGATCGCTGCGGCGGGACTTCCGGATGCGACGTCCGTGGCCGCCGGATCGACGTTTGACGGAGTATGATCCCCCGGTCCGGACAACCGATATTTTCTAGTACAAGTATTCGAAACCTTCCCGCACATCGAGGAACAAGCGTATGAGCAGTGATCAGACCATCATCTACACCCTAACCGACGAAGCGCCCCTGCTGGCCACCCACGCCTTCCTGCCCGTCGTCGAGACGTTTGCCAAGCCCGCCGGCATCCACATCGAAGAGAGCGACATCTCCGTCGCGGCGCGTATCCTCGCCAGCTTCGCGGACTACCTGTCGCCGGAACAGCGCGTGCCGGACGCCCTGTCGGAACTGGGCAAGAAAACGCTGCAGCCGGAAGCCAACATCATCAAGCTGCCGAACATCTCCGCCTCGGTGGGCCAGTTGCAGGCCGCCATCAAGGAACTGCAGGGCAAGGGCTACAACCTGCCCGACTACCCGGCCGATCCGAAGACGGACGAGGAAAAAGAGATCAAGGCCCGCTACGGCAAGTGCATCGGTTCGTCCGTGAACCCGGTGCTGCGCGAAGGTAACTCGGACCGCCGCGCGCCGAAGGCCGTCAAGGAATACGCACGCAAGAACCCGCACTCGATGGGCGAATGGTCGCAGGCGTCGCGCACGCACGTGTCGCACATGACGCACGGCGACTTCTACCATGGCGAGAAGTCGATGACGCTGGACCGCGCGCGCGACGTCAAGATGGAACTGGTCACGAAGGGCGGCGAGACCATCGTCCTGAAGCCGAAGGTCGCCCTGCTGGACGGCGAGATCATCGACTCGATGTTCATGAGCCGCAAGGCCCTGCTCGAGTTCTACGAGCAGCAGATCGAAGACGCGCACAAGACCGGCGTGATGTTCTCGCTGCACGTGAAGGCCACGATGATGAAGGTCTCGCACCCGATCGTGTTCGGCCACTGCGTCCGCACCTTCTACAAGGACGCCTTCGAGAAGCACGGCGCCCTGCTGGACAGCCTGGGCGTGAACGTCAACAACGGCATGGCCGACCTGTACAACAAGATCGCCAAGCTGCCGGATTCGCAGCGCGAAGAAATCATCCGCGACATCCACGCCTGCCAGGAACACCGTCCGGCGCTGGCCATGGTCGACTCGGCCAAGGGCATCACCAACTTCCACTCGCCGAACGACGTGATCGTCGACGCATCGATGCCGGCGATGATCCGCGCCGGCGGCAAGATGTACGGCGCCGACGGCCGCCTGAAGGAAGTCAAGGCCGTGATTCCGGAATCGACGTTCGCCCGCATCTACCAGGAGATCATCAACTTCTGCAAATGGCATGGCGCCTTCGACCCGCGCACGATGGGCACCGTCCCGAACGTCGGCCTGATGGCCCAGCAGGCCGAGGAATACGGCTCGCACGACAAGACCTTCGAAGTGCAGGAAGACGGCGTCGCCAACATCACCGACCTGGCAACGGGCGAAGTGCTGCTGTCGCAGAACGTCGAGAAGGGCGACATCTGGCGCATGTGCCAGGTGAAGGACGCCCCGATCCGCGACTGGGTCAAGCTGGCCGTCACCCGCGCCCGCAACTCCGGCATGCCGGCCGTGTTCTGGCTGGATCCGTACCGTCCGCACGAGAATGAACTGATCAAGAAGGTCAAGACCTACCTGGCCGACTACGACACGACGGGCCTGGACATCCAGATCATGTCGCAGGTGCGCGCGATGCGCTTCACGCTGGAGCGCGCATGGCGCGGTCTGGACACCATCTCGGTGACCGGCAACATCCTGCGCGACTACCTGACCGACCTGTTCCCGATCCTGGAACTGGGCACCAGCGCCAAGATGCTGTCGATCGTCCCGCTGATGGCCGGYGGCGGCATGTACGAGACGGGCGCCGGCGGTTCGGCACCGAAGCACGTGCAGCAGCTGACCGAGGAAAACCACCTGCGCTGGGACTCGCTGGGCGAATTCCTCGCGCTGGCCGTCAGCCTGGAAGACCTGGGCCTCAAGACGGGCAACGCGAAAGCCAAGCTGCTGTCGAAGACGCTGGACGCCGCCACCGGCAAGCTGCTGGACAACCGCAAGTCGCCGTCGCCGAAGACCGGTGAACTCGACAACCGCGGCAGCCAGTTCTACCTGGCGATGTACTGGGCCCAGGAACTGGCGCAGCAGCTTGACGACGCCGCACTGGCCGCGTACTTCGCGCCGCTGGCCAGGCAACTGGCCGACAACGAGCAGAAGATCGTCGCCGAACTGATCGAGATCCAGGGCAAGCCGGTCGACATCGGCGGCTACTACAAGCCGGACAACACCAAGGTCAAGGCCGTGATGCGTCCGAGCGCGACGTTCAACCAGGCACTGGCCAGCGTCGGCGCCTGACGGTAGCGGCGCCCGGCGCGCCGCCACCCAAGCACAACCCGGTACCGCGCAAGCGGGCCGGGTTTTTTTGCGCCCTCGACATTATCATTATCATACAAGTGCCATCGTGACAACTGTGCAAAGAGATTGCTTTCGCAGTTCACAATCATTCGTATGATGCCCGGACAATCCGACCCGGCACGATCCCACGGAGACAAGCGCTTCACGCATGCCGGGCACGAGCACGGCCAGTCGCGCAGACAGGCTGCTGTACGAATCCGCTGGCGCACCTCCGCGCCACATCTAGAATGGGTAAAGCACCACACCCTGTTTTTGGGAGATCACCATGTACCGTAAATGTCTCGCCGAGTTCATCGGCACCTTCTGGCTCGTACTGGGCGGCTGCGGCAGCGCCGTGCTGGCCGCGACGTTTCCCGGCGTCGGCATCGGCCTCGCCGGCGTCTCGCTGGCCTTCGGGCTGACCGTGTTGACGGGCGCCTATGCGCTCGGCCCCATCTCGGGCGGTCACTTCAATCCGGCCGTCACGGTCGGACTCTGGGCCGGCGGACGCTTCCCCGCGCGCCAGATCGTCCCCTACATCCTCGTGCAGGTCTGCGGGGCGATCGCCGCGGCGGCCGTGCTGTACCTGATCGCGAGCGGCAAGCCCGGCTTCGACGTGGCCGCCGGCTTCGCTTCCAACGGCTATGGCGAGCACTCGCCGGGCAACTATTCGCTCGTAGCAAGCCTCGTCACGGAAGTGGTCATGACCTTCATGTTCGTGCTGATCATCCTGGGCGCCACGCATACCCGCGCACCGGTCGGCTTCGCCGGCCTCGCGATCGGGCTGGCGCTGACCCTCGTCCACCTGATCAGCATCCCGGTCACGAATACGTCCGTCAACCCGGCCCGCAGCACCGGCCCCGCGCTGTTCGTCGGCGGCTGGGCGCTCGCGCAACTCTGGCTGTTCTGGGTCGCGCCATTGCTGGGCGGCGTGCTGGCCGGCGCGTTGTACCGCACCGTGCTGGAGCGGGACGTGACCGAGCCGGCGGTGGAAGGCCAGGCCGACGTGGGCCTGCGGCCGGTCCACCACTAAGAGCGTATCCCGTAGGATGGAATGATTGATGCCGGGGGCATCAATCACGCACTGTGCCCACCGAACGCACGCCGGTCCGCGAACGTTTGGTGGGCACGGGGTGCCCACCCTACTGGCTTGCCGCCCCGTTTTGTATCGCCGCTTACGCCGACTTGCGACGGCGGCGGCGGATGAAGGCCATCGCGCCGGCGCCCAGGCCGAACGTCGCGATGCCGACCGGCTCCGGCACGGCGTTCAACGTATCGTTGCTGGCAAAGGTCGTGAAGGCAGCGGCATTCGCGGCCTTGAATTGCGCCTGCTGGTTACCGTCGCAGCAGGCTTCCAGCCCGTAGATCTTCAGGACGTGGCCGCCTTCCCCGAGACTGATCGAACCCTTCAGGGTGCGACATCATTGGAATCCGCCACGCCGCGCCGCGTGCTTGCCCAGCGCTGCCAGGTCGAGGTCACCGTCGCCCTGCGCGACGGCGTCTTGCAGGGTCGCCTGCAGCGTTTCGCCGAACGCCAGCGGCAAGCCTTTATTCCGGCCCGCCTCCACCGCGAGACGCACGTCCTTCAGGCCCAGCGACAGCTTGAAACCGGCCGGCGAATAACGCTGCTGCGCGATCATGCCGCCATAGCCCTTGTAGACCGGCGAGCCGGCGAACAGCGTGCTCGTGACCAGGTCGATGAAGTCGGCAGCCGGCACGCCGTGAGTACGGGCCAGCGCGGCGCCCTCCCCCGTCGCCTCGATCGCGCACGCGAGCATCAGGTTGCACGCGAGCTTGATCGCGTTCGCCTGCTCCGGCTCGCTGCCGAAGCGCCACGTCCTTTGTCCCATCAGGTCGAACAGCGGCTGTACGCGTGCGATCAGTTCGTCGCTGCCGCCGGCCAGGATATTCAACTTGCCCGCTTCCGCCACGTCCACGCGGCCCAGCACGGGCGCGGCCACGTAGCCGACGCCATGCTCCACATGCAGCGCCGCCATCTCGCGCGCGAACGCGACGGAGACGGTCGCCATGTTGACGTGGATGCTGCCGGGTGCCATCGCGTCCAGCACGCCGCCATCCAGCAACACGGCGCGCGTGGCGGCGTCGTCGGCGAGCATGGTGAACACGATGTCGGCAATGCCGCACTCGGCGGGCGTCGCGGCCGGCTTCGCACCCTTTGCCGCCAGCGCCCGCACCGGCTCCGGGCTGCGGTTCCAGATGTGCACGGGCTGGCCGGATTGCAGCAGGTTGGCAGCCATGTGGTGGCCCATGGCGCCCAGGCCGATGAATGCGATGCTCATGCGTACTCCTTCGTTCGGGTGTCTGCCCGCCGTCGGGCAAATCAGTATTAAACCAGCAATCGCGCCGGGCCGGCGCGGCACCGTGCCGGGCTGCTATCCGGCGTTCCGTGTTGTCATCCCGCCCCGTCTCCTTCACGAATAAATGCTGTGCTCAAACCAGGAAAGTGTTAAATTTAGATGACGTACATACTCGCGCACCCGAAACATTTCCGACGCGCAAATATTATTACCATAATCCAATGTCTCGATGTACGAACAAATATCTGGATGTATCGCAAGGTAGAAGGCAAGACAGCAGGGCACGATCTGGTCGGCCTTGAACGTGACGGCGCCGAGCGCGATATCGCAACATCGCGCGGCCGGCCAGGCCGTCGCAGTCAATGCTTCGGTAAGTTGGGTTCATTACACGACAATCATGGAGGAGACACCCATGAACAACCGCTCTACGATATGCATGACGACATTGCGCGGAAAGACACGGAGCTTCGGCCCGATCGGTCCTGCTTCCGCGCTGCTCTCATTGAATACAATCCCGCTCCCGCGTTACGGCACTGCAGGTCAACGGTTTCACACAACCGCCCCGATGACTTCGAGCGAAAATGATATCGATATCCTAAACACGACGCCGACCAGCTCGGCTGCTTGCCCCAACGGCATACGACGCCTGCACAGGGTCATCGCCGTGGCGCTCCATCGTTAATCTCTCATTCATGCTAACGCAAATATACATATTCAGTGTATTGCCGTGTGGAAATATTACTGCCATAATTTAACGGTTTGATGCTCGAACAAATCTCTCGCATCGTTGCGAGACTGCGGGCAAGGCGACGGGGACGCCCGGGACGCCCTTGAACGTGACGGTTCCGGCGCACGATCTTATTGTTGAGATTGTTACTTATGCAATCAGGGTCGACGCGTCGGTTAATGATGTTCATTAATGAAGGGGTACCGATGAAAAATAGTTCCAAGATGTTTGGTCGAACCAGTCTTGCCGCTGCGCTGCTCTTGTTGAGCACGTCCATGCTGCCGGGTTACAGCACTGCCCAGACCAGCGGTTTTGTGCATCCAGGCGCGCCGCTCACCGCCTCGGATCTGGCCACAATCAAGTCGTACATCGATGCAGGCAAGCAGCCATGGAAGTCCGCGTATGCCCAGTTGGCGGC
>NZ_JBFUDR010000192.1:0-12070 GCF_056404615.1 Massilia sp. P2_C2
CTGTACATCAACTCGCCGGGTGGTTCCGTGTCGGCCGGCCTCGCGATTTTCGACACGATGAACTTCATCAAGCCTGACGTGTCGACGCTGTGCACCGGGCTGGCCGCCTCGATGGGAGCGTTCCTGCTGGCCGCCGGCGCCAAGGGCAAGCGCTTCTCGCTGCCGAACTCCCGTGTCATGATCCACCAGCCGTCCGGTGGTTCGCAGGGCATGGCGTCGGACATCGAGATCCAGGCCAAGGAAATCCTGTACCTGCGCGAACGCCTGGCCCGCATCATGGCGGATAACACCGGCCAGACGATCGAACAGATCCACAAGGACACCGACCGCGACCGCTTCATGTCGAGCGAAGAGGCCGTCGAATATGGCCTCATTGATAAGGTCTTGACGAACCGCGGTTAAGGTTCTTCATCTGCTTACCGAGGTCGCATAAAGCACTCGACAACTGTTGCTCAAATACGCCCGGACGCGACAGCGCTTCGGGCGTTTTGTTTTCAAATCGGGTAGCATGGTGTCGTGTGCACTTGTTGCGCCCTCGTATTAGCGTTATATTCATAGCAATTCAACTGAAACCTGCCCCATGTCAGACAAAAAATCCTCTAGCGGCGAAAAACTCCTGTACTGCTCGTTCTGCGGCAAGAGCCAGCACGAGGTCAAGAAGCTCATCGCAGGACCTTCGGTCTTCATCTGCGACGAGTGCATCGACCTGTGCAATGACATCATCCGCGACGAGACCTCGAACGTGGAATCGGTGGCGGGCGCCAAGTCCGACCTGCCGACGCCGCACGAGATCGCCGAACTGCTCGACCAGTATGTCATCGGCCAGCAAACGGCGAAGCGCATCCTGTCGGTGGCGGTGTACAACCATTACAAGCGCCTGAAGCACCTGGGCAAGAAGGACGATGTCGAACTGGCGAAGAGCAATATCCTGCTCGTCGGTCCTACCGGTTCGGGCAAGACGCTGCTCGCGCAGACGCTGGCGCGCATGCTGAACGTCCCGTTCGTGATCGCCGACGCGACCACGCTGACGGAAGCCGGCTATGTCGGCGAGGACGTCGAGAACATCATCCAGAAGCTGCTGCAGAGCTGTAACTACGAGGTCGAGAAGGCCCAGCGTGGCATCGTCTACATCGACGAGATCGACAAGATCTCGCGCAAGTCGGACAACCCCTCGATCACCCGCGACGTGTCGGGCGAAGGTGTGCAGCAGGCGCTGCTGAAACTGATCGAAGGCACGATGGCGTCCGTCCCGCCGCAGGGTGGCCGCAAGCACCCGAACCAGGATTTCGTGCAGATCGATACGACGAACATCATGTTCATCTGCGGTGGCGCGTTCGACGGCCTGGACAAGATCATCCAGAACCGTTCGGAAAAGAGCGGCATCGGCTTCGGGGCCAGCGTCAAGAGCCAGTCGCAACGTTCCGTCAGCGATATCCTGATGGAAGCGGAACCGGAAGACCTGATCAAGTTCGGCCTGATCCCGGAACTCGTCGGCCGTCTGCCGGTCGTGGCTACCCTCAGCGAACTGACGGAAGAAGCATTGATCCAGATCCTGGTCGAGCCGAAAAACGCCTTGATCAAGCAGTATTCGAAACTGCTCGACATGGAAGGCGCCGAACTGGAAATCCGCCCGGCGGCCCTGCACGCGATTGCCAAGAAGGCATTGGCGCGCAAGACCGGCGCGCGTGGCCTGCGCTCCATCCTGGAACACGCTTTGCTGGATGTGATGTACGAGTTGCCGAGTCAGCAAAATGTCGTCAAGGTCGTCATCGATGAAAATACGATCACGAACGGCGCGAAACCTTTGCTGATTTACAGCGAATCGCCGAAGGCAGCCGGCGAAAATTAAAAATTTCCGAGCGCAAACACAACAAAGGTATTGAATCGTTGAGTTGAGACGGTACAATCGATCTCAACAAAAGACGGCTTCAATCGAAAAGCCACTCGCGGCGGACGCTGTGTAGTGGCTTTTTTATTTGAATTCAGGACTTTTGTAGAAACGGCTAGTATTCGTATCAAGTTAAAGTTTTTGCTTGTAGAAAATATTTTCCGGCCGGTCTTGTGTTTCGACAGTGTGCTCCCACATCGTCTACACGCTTTCTATAAGGTATGCCATGACAACTTCAAAATTGACCGAGCAAATGACGCTGCCCCTGCTGCCCCTGCGCGACGTGGTGGTGTTTCCGCATATGGTGATACCGCTGTTCGTCGGCCGCCCGAAATCCATCAAGGCGCTCGAAGCTGCCATGGAACAGGGTAAGAGCATCATGCTCGCAGCCCAAAAGGCCGCCGCCAAGGACGAACCTTCGGCCGCAGACATCTATGAGATCGGCTGCGTGGCCAATATTCTGCAGATGCTGAAGCTGCCCGACGGTACCGTGAAGGTGCTGGTCGAAGGCGCACAGCGTGCCCGTATCAATCACATCAACGACGCGCCGAGCCATTTCATCGCTGACCTGACCCCGATCAATTCGGAAATCGGTGACGATTCCGAAGTCGAGGCGATGCGCCGCGCGATCGTCCAGCAGTTCGATCAGTACGTCAAACTGAACAAGAAAATCCCGCCCGAGATCCTGGCTTCGCTGGCCGGCATCGACGACGCCGGCCGCCTGGCCGACACCGTCGCCGCCCACCTGCCGCTGAAACTCGAGCAGAAACAGGTCATCCTGGAGATCTTCAACGTCGCCAAGCGCCTCGAGCACCTGCTCGGCCAGCTGGAAGGCGAACTGGACATCCTGCAGGTCGAGAAGCGCATCCGTGGCCGCGTCAAGCGCCAGATGGAGAAATCGCAGCGCGAGTACTACCTGAACGAGCAGGTCAAGGCCATCCAGAAGGAATTGGGTGAAGGCGAGGATGGTGCCGACATCGAAGAGCTGGAAAAGAAAGTGGTCGCCGCCAAGATGCCGAAAGAGGCATTGGACAAGGCCATGGGCGAGATCAAGAAGCTCAAGATGATGTCGCCGATGTCGGCCGAGGCCACCGTCGTGCGCAACTACATCGATACGCTCGTCGGCCTGCCGTGGAAAAAGAAATCCAAGGTCACGATCGACCTGGAAAAGGCCCAGGAAGTCCTGGAAGCCGATCACTACGGCCTCGACAAGATCAAGGAACGCATCCTCGAATACCTCGCGGTGCAACAGCGTGTCGACAAGCTGAAGGCCCCGATCCTGTGCTTCGTCGGTCCTCCGGGCGTCGGTAAAACGTCGCTGGGCGAGTCGATCGCCCGCGCGACGAACCGCAAGTACGTCCGCATGGCGCTGGGCGGCGTGCGCGACGAGGCCGAGATCCGCGGCCACCGCCGTACGTACATCGGCTCGATGCCGGGCAAGGTGCTGCAATCGTTGGCAAAAGTCGGCGTGCGCAACCCGCTGTTCCTGCTGGACGAGATCGACAAGATGGGCGCGGACTTCCGCGGCGATCCGTCGTCCGCGCTGCTCGAAGTGCTGGATCCGGCGCAGAACCACACGTTCTCGGACCACTACGTCGAGGTAGACTTCGACCTGTCGGACGTGATGTTCGTGGCGACGTCGAACTCGTTCAACATCCCGCCGGCCCTGCTGGACCGGATGGAAGTGATCCGCCTGTCGGGTTACACGGAAGACGAGAAGACGAGCATCGCGCAGCGCTACCTGCTGCCGAAGCAGATCAAGGCGAACGGCCTGAAGGACGAAGAGATCAAGGTCGACGAGGCCGGGATCCGCGACATCATCCGCTACTACACCCGGGAAGCCGGTGTGCGTTCGCTCGAGCGCGAAATCTCGAAGATCTGCCGCAAGGTCGTCAAGATGCTGCTGCTCAAGAAGGACAACAAGCGCGTGATCGTGTCGTCCAGGAACCTGGATAAATTCCTGGGCGTCCGCCGCTACGACTTCGGCGTGGCCGAGAAGGAAAACCAGATCGGCCAGGTCGTGGGTCTCGCATGGACGGAAGTCGGTGGCGACCTGCTGACGATCGAAGCCGTGCAGGTGCCGGGCAAGGGTGCCGTCATCCGCACCGGTACGCTGGGCGACGTGATGAAGGAATCGATCGAAGCCGCGCGTACCGTCGTGCGCAGCCGTGCACAGCGCCTGGGCATCAAGAACGAGGTGTTCGAGAAAACCGACATCCACATCCACGTGCCGGAAGGCGCGACGCCGAAGGACGGTCCGTCCGCCGGTATCGCGATGACGACGGCGCTGGTGTCGGTGTTCACGGGTATCCCGGTCCGTGCCGACGTGGCAATGACGGGCGAGATCACGCTGCGCGGCGAAGTCCTGCCGATCGGCGGCCTGAAGGAAAAACTGCTGGCGGCCCAGCGCGGTGGCATCAAGAYCGTGCTGATCCCCGAGCAGAACGTGAAGGATCTCGCGGACATTCCTGATAACGTCAAGAACAAGCTCGAGATCGTGCCGGTGCGCTGGATCGAGAAGGTGCTGGAAGTGGCGCTGGAGCGCCAACCGGAGCCGATCGTCGACGTGCCGGCGGTGGCCTCCTCGGTCGCCACCACTGCGGCCGACGGCCAGGGTGGCGTCGTCAAGCACTGAGGCTGAATGCGTCGTCAAAAAAGCGGTACCTTCGGGTGCCGCTTTTTTTATTACCATCTGTTGTTCGCGCGTTACTTGACACAAAGCATAGGCAACTTGTTTAATACGCCCTTGCGGTTTTTGCCGACGGTCAACCCGACTGCGTGCGGACGCCGTGATCAGAACGTACAACGAGGGAAGATAGTGAACAAAACTGAATTGATCGAAGAAATCGCGAAGTCCGCGGACCTGACCAAAGCTTCTGCAGCGCGCGCCCTCGATGCCATGATCGTCGCTGTGACAAATACCCTGAAGAACAATGACAGCGTGACGCTGGTCGGCTTCGGTACGTTCACCGTGGGCGAGCGTGCTGCCCGCACCGGCCGCGATCCGCGCACGAAGGAAGCCATCAAGATCAAGGCGGCCAAGGTCCCGAAATTTAAGGCTGGTAAAGCACTGAAAGATGCAGTAAACTAATGCCTCCGCTGCGCTGACACGCAGCAGGAAGCAGCTGACGGCCAGGCCTCTTGGCAAAGTCATCAGCAGTTTGTAGTACCCAGTATTTCGTGGAGCGGTAGTTCAGTTGGTTAGAATACCGGCCTGTCACGCCGGGGGTCGCGGGTTCGAGCCCCGTCCGCTCCGCCACGAAGTCTGCAGCGTTGAAAGCTGTCGACCGGTGGTTGCGAGATACACGAATTTGGAGCGGTAGTTCAGTTGGTTAGAATACCGGCCTGTCACGCCGGGGGTCGCGGGTTCGAGCCCCGTCCGCTCCGCCAAGTTGACGAAAAAGAGGCGAACTGTGGTTCGCCTTTTTTTTTGAGTTTTTCGATAACGCATTTTCAACCTTGAATGGCTGACCATGTTTGACTTTATTCGTACTCACCAGCGCCTGATGCAGTTCCTGCTGTTGCTGCTGATCCTGCCGTCGTTCGTGCTGGTGGGAGTGAGCAGCTACAACAACCGCGGCGGCGGCAAYGATGGTGTGGCGACCGTGGACGGGAAATCGATTACCCAGCAGGAGTGGGAAGCGGCGCAGCGGCGCCAGCTCGACCAGGCTCGCCAGATGATGGGCGCGCAGTTCGACCAGAAACTGTTCGACACGCCCGAAGCGAASCAGGCCGTGCTCGACCAGCTCGTCGCCGAGCGCGCCATCAATGCCGAAATCGTGCGCAAGCACCTGACGGTGAACGACGCCGCCCTGCAAAAGGCCATCATGGACATCCAGGCGTTCCGCAAGGAAGACGGCACGTTCGACATGGACCGCTACAAGGCCACGCTGGCCGCGCAGGGGATGACGCCGGACTCGTTCGATGCGCGCATGCGCCACGACCTCGCCGTGCAGCAGCTCGTCGGCTCCGTCCAGCAGACCGCGTTCGCGCCGCGCACCGTCGCCAACCGCCTGTCGGACATCAACGACGAGGAACGCGAAGTGCAGGAGCAGCTGTTCCCGGCCGCGACCTATATGCCGCAAGTCAAAGTCACTGACGACATGATCAAGGCGTTCTATGACAAGAACGCCGCGCTGTTCCAGATACCGGAGTCCGTCAAGGCCGAATACGTCGTGTTCGACCCGTCGGTCGTCGAAAAACAGGTCACCGTGTCGGACGCCGAAGTCGCCGATGCGTACAACAAGAACAAGGCCCGCTTCACCACGCCGGAAAAGCGCACCGCCAGCCACATCCTGATCAATGTGAAGAAGGGTGCCTCCGCTGCCGAGGACGCCGCCGCGAAAGCCAAGGCGCAGGCGATCCTGGACGAAGTGCGCAAGAATCCGAACGATTTCGCGAAGATCGCCAAGGCACAATCGCAAGATCCGGGCTCGGCTGAACTGGGCGGCGACCTGGGCGTCGTGCAGAAGGGCGTGTTCGTCAAGCCCGTCGAAGACGCGATCTACGGCCTGAAGGAAGGCGAAGTCAGCGGCCTCGTGCGCTCGGAATTCGGTTACCACATCATCAAGATCACGAAGATCGTGCCGGAGACCCAGAAGTCGCTGGAAGAGGCGAAGCCGGAGATCGTCGCCGACCTGAAGAAGGCCAGGATGTCGGCCAAGTATTCGGAACTGGCCGAGACCTTCACGAACACCGTGTACGAGCAGGCGGACAGCCTGAAGCCGGTGGCCGACAAGCTGGGCCTGACCATCCAGACGGCCGAAGGCCTGACCCGTAAGCCGAATCCGGCGCTGGGTGCTTCGCCGGTGAATAACGAGAAATTCCTGAAGGCGATCTTCGGGGACGACGCGATCAAGAACAAGCGCAATACGGAAGCCGTCGAAGTGGCGCCGAGCACGCTGGTGGCGGGCCGTGTCGTCGAATTCAAGCCGGCGACGAAGCGCCCGCTGGCCGATGTCGAAGCCCTGATCCGCCAGCGCGTCACGCAGGAAGAAGCGGCCAAGCTGGCACGCCAGGCCGGCGAAGCGAAGCTGGCGGCCGCCAAGGCGTCGGGCGATGCGACCGGCTTCGGCGAAGCGAAGACCGTCTCGCGCACGAAGCAGCCGCCGTTCAATGACACGGCCGCGATCGCCGTGCTGAAGGCGGACGTGAGCAAGCTGCCGGCCTATGTCGGCGTCGACATCCCGGGCCAGGGCTATGGCGTGTACCGCATCGTCAAGGTGGGCCAGCCGGCGCAGCCGGATCAGGCGCGCCGCAAGCAGGAAGCGGAGCAGATCGGCCGCGCCGTCGGCAATGCCGAGACCTATGGCTTCGTCGAAGCGCTGAAGCACAAGGCGAAGGCGAAGATCAACGTCAAGGCTGCCGACCTGGGCACGAAGGCCGAATAAGCCTGAACGCATCGTCTAAAGCCCGGCCGCGCGAGCGGACCGGGCTTTTTTCTTATAATTAACGCCAGATCAACAACGTGGGGGACGACATGACCGTGACCTGGACCGATGCGCTCGATACCGTCGACTGGGACGAGCTGTCGGATCTGTACCGCAAGGCGCCGCTGGGCAACAAGTCGCCTGACCGCCTCAAGACGGTGTTCACGAACAGCATGTTCCGCCGCTTCGGCTACGAGGACGGTGTGCTGGTCGCTGCCGGGCGCGCGCTTGCCGACGGCCAGGATTGTTCCTACATCTGCGATGTGGCGATCCTGTCCAGCCATCAGGGGCGCGGGCTGGGCGACGCGTTGATGTCGCACCTGGTCGAGCTGTCGCGCGGGCACGCGAAGATCATCCTGTATGCGGTGCCGGGCAAGGAGGCGTTCTATGCGCGGTACGGGTTCCGGCGCATGACGACGGCGATGGCCGTGTTCCAGGATCCGGTGGCGGCGGCCGAGCGGGGTTACCTGGTGAAGGAATGAGTGGGAGTGCGGGGAGCATCGGGCGCCATGGTTGCACCCTCTTGTGCGCATTAACGCCGCGGATGCCTGCTTAGGGACGGGTACTGCCAGTCGTGAGTATGCCTCGACGGCAACCCGCTGTGCAGAATTCAACGGCCGGGTTCGGCCAATTTTGGTCATTCGCCAACGTTGACTGCCCACGAAGACGGCTTTACAAGAACAACATAGACAATGACCTCAAATCTGAAAACGATCCTGGACTCAGTGACTGATGAACAGTCATTTATGCGATTCTTGCAAGCTCTTGCAGAAGACTGGGAAGATGAGCAGCATAAAGAGCACGCCAACCCAAGTTCTCCGTATGGGAGCGGCGCTAATGGATGGGAAAGCGGTACGATTGGCGCCTATCTGGATGCGGCAGCAAGATGGGGTAATGCGTCAATTGATGGGCCCAAGTTCTACGAAAGCCCGAGTAACCCATGGAAGCGATGTGCACAAATTCTTTACATGGGGAAACTTTATGAATAGGCTATAGCGACCTGGGCGCTTGAATATCCGGATTATGTCGACCAATGTCGAACACTGAGTTGCAGCAACTGCTCAGGAGTGGCCGATTAATAGGTTTTGGCAAGCCGGTTCTCAAGTACGGCTAAATGACGAGTAACTGGACTCAAAAAGGTTACAAGGGTACCCATTCATGAACGGTGTCTGTCGCTGAGGTCAATCGAAACGGGCACGTCCTTCACATTGTCAACGGCTACACGCAGGTTCATTGGCGAGGCACTGGCGTCAAAGCGGATTACGAAGCGATTCGAAACGTAATGAGAACTGTAAGGCTAAGGTTTTCGGGGAAGCGCATTGGCTATCCGAAGATCGGCGCTGGTCTGGCCGGCGGCGATTGGGAAGTCATCTGCGCAATTATTGAAGAAGAACTTGCGGGTGAGGACCATACCTATGTTGAGTACGTCGCCTAGCTGGCCCAACGGCTATGTCCGGCTAGAAATGGACGATCACGGCAGCAGAGAAGATTGAAGGAAGCGAGGGGGTAGAAATGCAGGATAAAGCAGAGATCTATTGTCCGAAATGCGAATGGCGCCCGGGTCCCGAGGATCGATGGCAGTGCGTTCCTTCTTGCGGCACGGTTTGGAATACCTTCTGGACCCGCGGAGTGTGTCCTGGGTGTACCTTCAAATGGCCCAAGACGCAGTGTCTGGCGTGCGGTGAATTCTCTGCGCACGAGGCTTGGTATCACTACCCAACCGGGCAGGAGCATGACAATTCGGGCTCGCTAGATGTTACGGTATCCGCCACTTAGCGTTTACGACTAGCCATGTGTGCAATGAGTCGATAACGGACGGTTGTGCAGTTCCGCTGTCCCCCTGCAGCCTATTCGAAACATTGTTATTGCCGCCCGTAGATTGATACAGGGCCGACAGCCATTCGCTCCACGCATTATTTTGAAGCAGCCCTGCGGGACCGGGCTGCTTCATTGGAGGCGTGCGCCAAACTTTTTTGCCCGTCCACAGCTTAGTACTGCTTGTACGGCAGGAACTTACCGGACAGCACGACATTCACCCGGTCGCCTTTCGCATCAGGCTCCCGCACGATGTCCATGTGAAAGTCGATCGCGCTCATGATGCCGTCGCCAAACTCCTCATGGATCAGTTCCTTGATGGTCGTCCCGTAGACGTTGACGATTTCGTACCAGCGATAGATCAGCGGATCGGTGGGGACCGCTGTCGGCAGCGAGCCCTTGTACGGGACCACCTGCAGCCATTTGCACTCTTCGTCGGTCAGCCCGAAGATGTCGCCGAGGATACCGGCCTGTTCGGTCGAGGCGGTCATCTGCCCCAGGCACAGTGCAGTCGTCCACTCCTTGGACTGGCCGATCCGGCTGGCCACGTCTTCCCACCTGATGCCCCTCGATACCTTGGCGTTGATGATTCTTTCCGTGACTTCCATGCGGTTCATAGCGTGCCTTCATATGCGGTTAAGGTAAGGAAGAGTCAATGTAACCCCTCGTGCATAACCGGACGTGATGCACGTCAGTGGTGCGCACGAACTGCCGGGTGCGACCATCCTGCGCGCGCGGCGCCGGCGAGGTGCGCGCCGCGAGGGACAGCCGGCATTTCCTCTTTGTACCGCTTACCTCAGCAAGACACGTGCCTGATCTAGGCGTGGAGCCGGCGCGCGGCCGCGATGAAGTCATCCTGCGAAATGCCGGGCAGCGTGAGGATCTCCGCCTGCGGATACTGCACGAAGTTGCGGTCGATCGAGCGCAGGTACGCGGGATCGTAGTGCTCCACGAGCAGCTGGTCGACCAGCTCCGCCATGCGTCCCGTGTTGGCCAGTTCGTGCCACGTATCGATGCGCGCGCGGCCGTGCAGCTGGACGAGATGGTCCAGCTGGCCGTTCAGGATGGCCGGGTTGTCACAGAAATGCTGGTAGTCTTCCATCAGCAATTGCACGCGCAGCGGACGGTCCAGTTGCAACGATACGCACGTCGATGCGCGCATGCGCGCCATCACCGCATCCGGCACCCGCAGGTTGCCTACCTTCTTGCTTTCCGATTCCACGAACACGGGCCGGGACGGGTCGAAGCGGCGCAGCTTGTCCCAGATGCGCGTCTCGAACATCTTCTGGCCCGGCTGCGGCTCGCCGGGCAAATGGCCCAGGACGGAGCCGCGGTGCGCGGCCAGGCGTTCCAGGTCGAGCACCTGGGCGCCGATGGCGTCGAGCGTCTCCAGCAGGCGGCTCTTGCCGCTGCCGGTCGTGCCGCAGATGACGCGGAACTCCAGCGGCGGCGGATTCTCCAGTACGGAGGCGACGTAGGCGCGATACGCCTTGTAGCCGCCGTCCAGCTGCACGACGGGCCAGCCGATCTTGGCGAAGATGAGGGCCATCGAGCCACTGCGGTTGCCGCCGCGCCAGCAGTACACGAGCGGCTTCCAGTCCTTCGGCTTGTCCGCGAACAGCGTGTCGACGTAGTGCGCGATGTTGCGGGCCACGAGCGGCGCGCCGATCTTCTTCGCCTCGAAGGCGCCGACCTGCTTGTAAGTGGTGCCCACGAGGACGCGCTGGGCGTCGTTCAGCGTGGGGCAGTTGATGGCGCCCGGGATGCGGTCGAGCGCGAACTCCGACTCGCTGCGCGCGTCGATGATGGTGTCGAACTGGTCGAGCATGGGCAGGACGTCGTCGACGCCGAGGACTGCAGGGTATTTCATTATCGTTTGACGAGGGGCGCGAATTGCGGCCAGATGTTGTTGAGGATGGTCGGATGGGCCGCCGCGAGCGGGTGCATGCGGTCGGCCTGGAAGTTGGCCGGGTCCTGCGCGACGCCTTCCAGCATGAACGGCACGAGCGGCACCTTGTACGTACCCGAGAGGTCCTTGTACATGCCGGCGAAGCGCTCGGTGTAGGCGCGGCCGTAGTTCGGCGGCATGCGCATGCCGACCAGCAGCACCTTTGCCCGGTTCTGCTGCGCCAGCTGGATCATCGTGCGCAGGTTGTCCATGGCGGCCGGCACGGGCAGGCCGCGCAGCCCGTCGTTGGCGCCCAGTTCGAGCACGACGACGTCAGGCTTGTGCTGCTGCAGCAGCGCAGGCAGCCGCGTGCGGCCGCCGCTCGTCGTCTCGCCGCTGATGCTGGCGTTGACGATGCGGGCGTCGATATTCTCCCGCTTGAGCCGCTGTTCCAGCAGCGCGACCCAGCCGCTGCCGCGTGCGAGGCCGTACTCGGCCGACAGGCTGTCGCCCACCACGAGTACCGTTTTTGGGGCAGAATAGGCGTTTCCCGACGCGGCGAATGCGAAGACCGCGACGGCAACGAACGTCCATTTTCTGAGAAGTGAAGCAAGCATGCGTGATATTCCCGAGGCAGCAAAAGTCGGTGCAGGGCAGGGCAGTGCGGGCGGGCCGGCGATCGAGGTCCGCGGCCTGTCCAAGCGCGTGACTGACGCCAGCGGCGAACTCACGATCCTGCACGAGGTGGATTTTACCGTGCAACCGGCCGAGACGCTTGCCCTCGTCGGCGCCTCCGGGTCCGGCAAGTCCACGCTGCTCGGCCTGCTGGCGGGTCTCGACACGCCGTCGTCCGGCCAGGTGCTGCTCGACGGTACGGATATTTTCGCGCTCGACGAAGATGGTCGCGCCGCGTTCCGCAAGGCCAGGCTGGGCTTCGTGTTCCAGTCCTTCCAGCTGCTGGCGCACCTGAACGCGCTGGAAAACGTGATGTTGCCGCTGGAATTGCGCGGCGATGCCGACGCGCGCGCGAAGGCCGAGGCGATGCTGGGC
>NZ_JBFUDR010000193.1:0-12035 GCF_056404615.1 Massilia sp. P2_C2
GAGGTCGCACACCTCACGACGGCGTTTCAGCTCCGGTTCGGATCGAAATGCTTCGCGATGCCGGCCCAGCAATCCTGGTAGTCGCGTTGCAACTGCGGCGATGCCAGCGCATGCGGCGTCGCCACCAGGGGCGTGCGGGTCTCGAACATGAACGCCATCGTGTCCATGACTTTTTGCGGGCGGCTCGTGTCGGCGCTGCTCGCCTTGTCGAACGTGGCCGCGTCCGGGCCATGCCCGCTCATGCAATTGTGCAGGCTCGCACCGCCCGGCACGAAACCTTCCGCCTTCGCATCGTAGGCGCCATGCACGAGGCCCATGAATTCGCTCGCCACGTTGCGGTGGAACCAGGGCGGGCGGAACGTGTCTTCGCCGGCCAGCCAGCGGGGCGGGAAAATGACGAAATCGAGCGTGTCCACGCCCGGCGTGTCGGACGGCGCCTGCAGCACGAGGAAGATCGACGGGTCCGGGTGATCGTAGCTGATCGAGCCGATCGTGTTGAAGTGGCGCAGGTCGTACTTGTATGGCACGTAGTTGCCATGCCAGGCGACGACGTCCAGCGGCGAGTGGCGGATGCCTGCCCGCCACAGGTTGCCGGCGAATTTCGCGACGAGTTCGAAATCGCCTTCGACGTCTTCGTAGCGGGCGACGGGCGTGAGGAAGTCGCGCGGGTTGGCCAGGCCGTTCGAACCGATCGGCCCCAGGTCCGGCAGGCGCAGCAGGGCGCCGAAGTTTTCGCAGACGTAGCCGCGCGCCTGGCCGTCCGGCAGGTCGACGGCGAAACGCACGCCGCGCGGGATCACGGCGATCTGCTGCGGCTCCACGTCGACGAGGCCGAACTCCGTCGCGATGGCGAGCCGGCCCTGCTGCGGCACGACCAGCAACTCGCCGTCGGCCGAGTAGAACCAGCGTCCCTGCATCGGCCGGTTTGCCGCATACATATGGATGGCGCAGCCGGACATGGCGGCCGGCGACCCGTTGCCCGCCATCGTCACGAGGCCGTCGATGAAGTCCGTCGGCGCGTCGGGCATGGGCAGCGGGCTCCAGCGCATCTGGTTCGGCGACGGGACCACGCCATCGAAGCCGGCGGCGATACGGCCACTATCGATGCGCCCGAACGCGCCGTGCATCGCGGCCGGGCGGATGCGGTACAACCAGGAACGGCGGTTATGGCTGCGCGGTGCCGTGAACGCCGTGCCGGACAATTGCTCCGCGTACAAGCCGTAGGCGACTCGTTGGGGCGAATTGCGGTGCGCCGGCAGGGCGCCGGGCAGGGCCTCGGTGGCGAATTCGTTGCCGAAGCCGGACATATAGCCTTCGGGATGGGCGATCATCGCGGGCATGGTGGTAGGGTGGGGCATTTCCTGCCGGGGGCAAGAAATGCGAGTCCACGCGTTGTGTGGTGTTGACGACACTGTATTGGATTACGGCCGATTTTACGAGGTGAATACAGAAATGTAGAATATTTAGGACATCAATAATACTATCTCCCGCATGATCGAACCCTCTAGCATCGACCTGAATCTGTTGTCGGTATTTCAGGAGGTCTACCGTGAGCGCCAGATCTCGGCCGCCGCAAGGCGCCTGGGCCTGACGCAATCGGCCGTGAGCAACGCGCTGGGGCGGCTGCGGCGTACGTTCGACGACGAATTGTTCGTGCGCACGGCGCACGGCATGCAGCCGACGCCGCTCGCGCAGCAGATGGCCGAGCCGATCGGCGCCGCGATGGCCCAGGTGGCCCTGGCCCTGAGCCAGCGCAGCCGTTTCGACCCGGCCACGAGCGGCCGCCGCTTCACGCTCGCGATGACGGACGTGGGCGAGGTGCATTTCATGCCGGTGCTGATCGAGCGCTGCCGCGCCGTCGCACCGAACGTGGAAATCTCCTCGATCCGCGCGCACGGGCTCACGCTGAAGGACGACATGGAGACGGGCAGGGTGGACCTGGCCATCGGCGCGTTCGAGGACGTGTCGGAAGCGCTGTATCACCGGGCGCTGTTCCGGCAACGCTTCGTGAGCATGTTCCGCAAGGAACACCCGCTGGCGCGCGGCAAGGTGGACCTGGCGCGCTTCGTGGCGGCGTCCCACCTGATCGTCGATGCGGCCCAGAGCCCTTACGACCGCATCAATGGATTACTGGAAAAGGCCGGGGTGACGGCCGGCACGCGTTTCCGGGTGCCGCATTTCACTGCGGTGCCGTACATCGTCGGCACGAGCGACCTCGTGGTGACGGTGCCGCAGAAACTGGCCGAAAGCGCGGCAAGCCCGTTCGGCCTGAAGTGGATCGAGCCGCCGCTCGCCCTGCCGACGTTGCAGACCAACGTCTTCTGGCACCGGCGCTTCAACCACGATCCCGGCATCCAGTGGCTGCGGGGACTGATTGCCGACGTGTTCGCGGAATGATGCCGCGCATGCGTCGTCCGCGCGCCGTCACGAGCGGCGCGCGGAAGACAACCTATTGAAAGAGGACACCACAATGGCCGACCTGTTTGACAATCCGATGGGACTGATGGGCTTCGAATTCGTGGAATTCGCATCGCCCACCCCGGGCGTGCTGGAACCCGTGTTCGAGATGCTGGGCTTCACGAAAGTGGCCGTGCACCGCTCGAAGGATGTCGTGCTGTACCGCCAGGGCGACATCAATTTCATCGTCAACAACGAGCCGAAGAGCGCCGCGTACTATTTCGCCGCCGAACATGGCCCGTCGGCCTGCGGCATGGCTTTTCGCGTCCAGAATTCGCACAGGGCCTATGCGCGCGCGCTCGAACTGGGCGCCCAGCCGCTGGACATTCCTACCGGCCCGATGGAGTTGCGCCTGCCCGCCATCAAGGGCATCGGCGGTGCGCCGCTGTACCTGATCGACCGTTTCGACTCAGGTGAGAACATTGGTAAGTCCATCTATGACATCGACTTCGAATGGATCGAGGGCATAGACCGCCACCCGGCCGGCCACGGCCTGAAGCTGATCGACCACCTCACGCACAACGTCTACCGCGGCCGGATGGCCTACTGGGCCGGCTTCTACGAGAAGCTGTTCAACTTCCGGGAAATCCGCTATTTCGATATCAAGGGCGAGTATACGGGCCTGACGTCGAAGGCGATGACGGCGCCGGACGGCATGATCCGCATCCCGCTGAACGAGGAGGGCAAGGCGGGCGGCGGCCAGATCGAGGAATTCCTGTTGCAGTTCAATGGCGAAGGCATTCAGCACATCGCGCTGCTGACGGACGACATCTTCACGACGGTCGACGGCCTGCGCGCGGCGGGTGTGCCGCTGATGACGGCGCCGCCGGCCACGTACTACGAGATGCTGGAGACCCGGATCCCGGGCCACGGCCAGGACGTGGAGGCGTTGCAGGCGCGCGGGCTGCTCGTCGACGGCAAGGTCGAAGATGGTCAGCAACGGTTGCTGTTGCAGATCTTTTCGGAGACGCAACTTGGGCCCGTCTTCTTCGAAGTCATCCAGCGCAAGGGCGACGAAGGCTTTGGCGAGGGCAACTTCAAGGCACTGTTCGAGTCCATCGAGCGCGACCAGCTGCGCCGTGGGGCGCTCAAGACTGCCGCATAACCAGACGTTTGCGGTCCGGCACACATGGTGGGCACGGGGTACCCACCCTACAGATTTGCTCGATCGACCGTCAACAAGCCGTAGGGTGGGCACCCAGTGCCCACCAAACGTTTGCGGCCCGTCCATGAAAATATTTCTTTGTATTTTCAAGGTGTTAAGCGGTCTTCGCGAACACCCGTTCGTTTCATTTGCAGGCAATTATCAGCCGCCCGCCAAGTGTTGTAACCACGTATCACACACGTAAAGTCGACCACCTTTCCGCGCAGATTTTCAGCAAAACCAGCAGAGTCGGCACTAGAATTTCCGTATGGCATCAATGCCTACCGACATTTAACAACCGACCCGGCCCGCCCCCCGTGCCGCTGAGACCCCGACGACCATGCGCACCCGACACCGCCCGACGTGGCGCCTTGTCCCATTCACATCCCTGTTGCTGGCCGCATGCTCATGCGTGCACGCGGCCGAGCCCGTGCCCGCCGCGCCGCCGACGGGCGAGCTTCCCGGCGCCGACGGCTTGTTCAGCGCGACGGTGTCGCTCAGTTCGCAATATATCTCGCGCGGCATCCGCCAGACGTGGGGCCGGCCGGCCGCGCAGGCGAGCGTCGATTATGCGCATCCGAGCGGCTGGTCCGCCGGCACGTCCGTCATCAACGTCGACGACCGCTTCATCGAGAACGGTTCGGTCGAATGGGACGTGTACGGCGGCTACAACGGCAATGCCGGTCCGGTCGGCTGGTCCGCGCTGATCTACTGGCACAAGTACCCGGGCGCGCGCGTCGCGGCGACGAACACGTCGTTCGACTACGGCGAGCTGTCGGCCGGCATCAGCTGGAAATCGCTGTACGCCCGCTACAACTACACGATCAGCCACGACTTCTTCGGCATCCAGAACGCGCGCGGCACCGGCTACCTGGACGTCGGCGCCGACCATCCGCTGAGTCATACGCTGACGCTGAACCTGCACGCCGGCGACGGCCACGTGGCCGGCAGCGGCAACGGCATCTGGGACTGGCGCGATCTGAAGGCCGGCCTGACGCGCAGGTTCGAAGGCGGCTGGGTCGTCGCGCTGAATGTGACCCGCGCGTTCGGCGCGACCAATGTCTATGAGCGCTACACGACAGGCGTGCCGCGCCCCGATGGCCGCGTGGCCATCTCGAACGTGGCGCGCCGCGCCGTCGTGTTCTCGCTCGCCCGCAAATTTTGAGGGCGTCGAGGGCAACGACGAACTCGCGCTGATCGCGGCGGTCGAGGCGGCCCGGTCTCGCGCCACGCAGGCCGGCCGTTGCTGTTATCCTTCGGACGGACGGCGGCCACCCGGCCGACGCCAATGCCGAAGGAGCTCGCTTGCTGCTCGCGTTTGCCGTACTACTCGTATTCCAGTGCCTGGGAGAAGGGCTGGTATTCCTGTTCGGCCTGTCGGTCCCGGGGCCGGTCACCGGCATGCTGTTGCTGCTCGTGGCGCTCGTCGCGTTCCCGCGTCTGCACGAGACCGTGGAGGCGGGCGCGAACGAGTTGCTGCGCCACCTGTCGCTGCTGTTCGTGCCGGCGGGCGTCGGCATCATCGTGGCGGCGGCCAGCGGCAGCGGGCACTGGCTGGCGATCTGCGTGGCCGTCGTGGGCAGCACGCTGTTGACGCTGGCAGTCACGGCGCTCGTGCTGCAAGCCCTCACGCCCGCGCACAGGAAAGGCGGGGACGGCGATGTTTAAGTTCGAGGAACTCGGCCATTTCTGGGTCTATCTGTCGGCCTCGCCGCTGCTGGGGCTGACGATCACCCTGTGCGCCTATCTGTTCGCGCAATGGGTGTATGCCCGCTGCGGCTTTTCTCCGCTCGCCAATCCGGTCGCCATCGCGATCGCCCTCGTCAGCCTCGTACTGGCCGCGAGCGGCATGTCGTACCAGCGTTATTTTGCCGGCGCCCAGTTCGTCCACTTCCTGCTCGGCCCCGCCACGGTCGCCCTCGCGGTGCCGCTCGCGCGCCAGGTGCCCCGGCTGCGCCGCAGCCTGTTTCCGCTCGCGTGCGCACTGCTGTGCGGCTGCGTGACCGCGATCGTCAGCGCCGTCGGCATCGCCGTGCTGCTGGGCGCGTCGCCGGAACTGGCGCGCTCGCTGGGTCCGAAATCGGCCACGACGCCCATTGCGATGGCCGTGTCGGAACACCTGGGCGGCGTGCCGGCGCTGACGGCGGTGCTCGTGATCGGCACCGGCATCTTCGGCGCCGCCACGGCCCGCTTCCTGCTGAACGCCCTACGCGTGGATTCCCACGCGGCGCGCGGCCTCGCGCTGGGCGTGGCGTCGCATGGCATCGGCACGGCGCGCGCGTTCCAGGTCAGTGCGGAAATGGGGGCCTACGCCGGCCTGGGCATGGGCCTGAACGGCGTGCTGACGGCGTTGCTGGCGCCATGGCTGGTGCCCTTGGTGCTGCGCTGGATGGCGTAACGGGCAGGGCAAGCGCTCGCGCGCTGCCGGGGGAGCGCAGGCGGCATGGGCCGCTGCGAAAAGCGGTACCTCAGGCCGGCTTGCGCGTGAAGGCACGGGCGGCGAACAGGGCGCTCGCCACGCCGACGACGATGGCGGCCGTGCTGCCCGAGAAGCCGACGGCCGTGTTGGCGGCGATCCTGCCCGCCTTCGGCGTCACCAGTTCCAGCCGGCGCTTCGTCATCTGGGCACCCAGTTCCGACAGGCGGTCCTTGCTCAGGCTGCGCTCGGCTTCCGGCAGCAGCACGGTTTCCTCGTCGGCCACGTGGTGCTGGACGTCGCGCATCAGTTCGAACACCAGCTCGTCATGGCGCGGCGATTTCGGGTCCGTGCGGCGCAGCTCGGCGATGACCGTACGCATCTGATCGTGCTCCGGCTCGCTCTTGTCCATGACCTTCTGGTCCTGGGCGCGCGGACGCATGACGGGATAAAAGATTTCTTCTTCCAGGGTAGCGTGGATTTCCAGCGCATCACAGATCGTTTCCGCCAGCGCTTTCTTGACGCTGGGACGCTTGTCGCGGGTGTACTGGTGGAACGTTACCATCACGTGCGAGTGATCGAAGCGGATCATGTCGGTGATGGACGGACTCAGTTTACTCAGGGAAAACATGATCGTCTCCTGTGGCGTAGCGATAGATGCATGTTAGTGCCGGCGCTAGAGCTGTTGCGTAGGAGGGGCCCTCATGCCCATGTCAGCGGAAGACCCATGGGGCGCCCGGCGCAGGCTGGCATTCTTCAGGCCCGTCGGACGGTATTGCTCGACAGGTTGTCGCTTCCACTCCTACACACACACGGCGCCGTTTCTGATTACCGTGCCGCGCGGGGCTGCGATGATGGCAACGACTCCGCACGGTAACGCAGGACGCGTTCCGTGCGAGCCATCCACTCAAAGGAGCTCGACTCTAGTCGAACCAAATGCGAGTAGATGTGTCCAATCGTGATCATGGAAGGCACGATGGGAATCGGGCAGGCGGCCAGGCTGCTGAGACCACGGTCCAGACTCTGCGGCGCCGGGAGCGTAACGACCAGTTCGCGCTTGGCGATCGCACCTGGACTTGTACCGGCTGCGGCGCGCATCACGACCGCGACGTGAACGCGGCGGTCAATCTGCAACGGCTCGGCACCGGCGCCCATGCGGCGCAAACGGCGCTACCCGAGGCGAGCCGGGCGGTGACGCCGGGCACTGCCGCCGGCCATGGGCCGGCGGGAGGCGGAAAAGTGACGCCTGTCAGTCACGCGCACGGTCAGCAGGACGGCTCGGGGCAGGAAGTTTCAATATGTCGCAGGGCCCGGGCGAGATGCGCGGTTCCTGGAACCAGGGCGAGAACTGGGACTTTGTCTCGGACCGCGACAAGCAGATGGCCGAGCGCATCATGTCCGACCCGAACATCGACCCGCCCACCGGCGCCGAACTGGGCGTGGGTAACCAGACGCTGGCCGACGGCATGACGGTCCAGCCGGGCGCCCAGCCCAGCCCCGGCGCGCCGAAGCTGCACTGACCGGCAGGCTCGATACTGCCCTCGCTTGATCGGTAGTCTCCGCCCGTGCGATACCGAAACCGGAATCGCACGGATGTTTTATTTCATTGGTGGCGCGGTGCCGCCTTGCCTAAGCTGGTGGCGGGCTCGACCCATCAATACATAAAACTCAGGAGACTACATGTTCAAGAATCTGCTGGCAGCATGCTGCCTTGCCCTCGGCTGCGCCACGGCCGGCGCGATCGACCTCGCGGGCGTGACGAACGCGCACGACCCGGGCACCATCACGAAGGACGGCGACACGTATTTCAATTTCACGACCGGCACCGGCATCTGGTATTCCACGTCGAACGACCTCAAGACGTGGAGCGCCGGTCCGGGCCCGGTGTTCACGACCTGGCCGGCCTGGGTCACGCAAAAGATCCCGAATTTCTCCGGTTCGTTCTGGGCGCCGGACGTGATCCAGATGAACGGCTACTATTATCTCTACTATTCCGTGTCCTCGTTCGGCACGTCGTCGTCCGCGATCGGCGTGGCGCGCAGCACGTCCCTGAAGACCCCCAACTGGCAAGACCTCGGCATCGTCGTGCAGTCGTATGGCGGCAGCAGCGAGATCAATGCCATCGATCCCGCGCTGTTCCGCGACCACGACGGCAAGGTCTACCTGAGCTATGGCTCGTTCTTCGGCGGCATCGGCCTCGCCGAGATCAACCAGTCCACGGGCAAGCTGGCGGGCAGCGTGACGACGATCTGGGGCGGCGGCGGCCGCGACATCGAGGCGCCCTACATCACGCGCGACGGCGGTTATTACTACCTCTTCGTGAACCGCGGCAGCTGCTGCCATGGCGTCGACTCCACGTACTACGTCGAAGTCCAGCGCGCCACCGACATCCGCGGGCCGTACAGCGGCACCTGGACGATCCTCCCGGTCACGGACGGCAAGTATCGCGGCCCCGGCCACATCGCCGACCTGCGCCAGGACGGCTGCCACTTCGTGTCCACGCACTACTATGACCTGTCGGACAACGGCAATGCGAAGCTGGACATCCTGCGCATGACGTACAGCGGCGGGTGGCCGGTCCTGACCCGTAACTTCACGGACTTCGCCGGCTGCGGCGGCATCAGCGACGGCGTGTATGCATTCCGTTCGCGCCTGTCGGGCAAGGTGATCGGCGTGGCCGGGGCGTCGACGACGGATGGCGCGCTCGCGCAGCAGTCCACCGACACCAATGCGCGTCACCAGCAGTGGTACGTGATCGGCCATGGGGACGGCTATTACAGCGTCATCAACGCGAACAGCCTGCGCAGCCTGGACGACTACGGTAATTCGACGACGGCCGGGACCAATATCGCGCAATGGGGCTATTGGGCGGGGCAGGGCCAGCAATGGCGCTTCGCCAGCCCTGCGGCCGGTTATTACACGGTGGCGAACCAGCTGTCGGGCATGGTGCTGGACGTGCAGAACAAGAGCACGGCCGAGGACGCGCAGATCATCCAGTGGCCATCCAACGGGGRCACCAACCAGCAGTGGTCGCTGGTGCGCAAATAACCGTACGGAGCAGGACTCGGCCAACCTGGGGCGCTGTCTCGACGTGATTGCCGCGGGCTGGGCGACGCGGACAGCCTCCACGTCGCGGTGTTCCTAACAGGTCGGGCCCGATCAGTTCGCCGCGCGGCGGCGCCAGTTTGACCCCCACCATGGCAAAAAAATGCCCCGGCATGACCGGGGCCCAAGCTCTGCTATTTAATATTAGCGCAGTTTCGCATCAGTTCCTACTCAGTTCCTGATTTCCAGGGCCCGGTTCACAGAAAGCGCGGCCAGCGTGCCGAGGGCGCCGGACAGCAGGTACAGGCTCACATAGCCGAGGCCGAAGTTGGCGGCCAGCCCGAGCGCCACCAGCGGCGCGAATGCGGCGCCGACGAGCCAGGCCAGGTCGGACGTCAGGGCGGCGCCCGTGTAGCGGTATTGCGGCAGGAAGTTCGACGTCACGGCGCCGGACGCCTGGCCGTACGACAGGCCCAGCAGCAGGAAGCCGACGAGGATGAACGTGTTCTGGCCGGCGATGCCGCCATCCATCAGGCGCGGGATGAAGCCGGCGAACAGGGCGATCAGCACGGCCAGCGTGCCCAGCGTGTTGCGGCGGCCGAACTTGTCCGCGATGAGACCCGACGCGAGCACCCCGACGATGGCGAGGCCGGCACCCATCATCTGGACCTGCAGGAATTCCGGCATCGAGCGGGTGTCGTACAGCTGGATCCACGACAGCGGGAACACGGTCACGAGGTGGAACAGGGCATAGCTGGCCAGGGCGGCGAGGGCGCCGATGATGATGGTCGTGCCCTGGTTGCCGATCACCTGGCGGGCCGGGGCCGGGTCGAGCTCATGCTCGTCGAGCAGGTGGGTGTAGTCCGGGGTCGAGACGAGGCGCAGGCGGGCGAACAGGGCGACCACGTTGATCGCGAATGCCACGTAGAACGGGTAGCGCCAGCCCCAGACGAGGAAATCGTCCGGCGTCAGCTCGGCCATCAGGTAGGAAAACAGGCCGGCCGCGATGATGAATCCCGTTGGCGCGCCAAGTTGTCCCAACATGGCGTACCATCCCCGCTTGTTTTGCGGCGCATTGAGCGCCAGCAGCGACGGCAGCCCGTCCCACGACCCGCCCTGGGCCACGCCCTGGCCGATGCGCAGGATGGCGAGTGCGACGATGGACCACTCGCCCCAGCGGGAATACGTGGGCAGCATCGAGATGGCGACCGTCGCCGAACCCATCAGGAACAACGCGATGGTGAGTTTGATCTCCCGGCTGTAATGACGCTGGATGGCCATGAAGACGAGCGACGCGATCGGGCGGGCCACATAGGCCAGCGCGAAGATCGCGAAGGAATAGAGCGTACCCTCGAGGCGGTCCGCGAACGGGAAGAAGACGGCGGGGAACACGAGCACCGAAGCGATCGCGTAGACGAAGAAGTCGAAGTATTCGGAAGCGCGGCCGATGACGACGCCGACCGCGATCTCGCCCGGAGCAATGTGCGTGTCGCGGGTGTTGATGTTGCGGGCCCCGGAATGGGGTGCCGAGATGGGAGCGGCTCCTGCGCCGCCGTAAGTATTATTCGGGGTGCCTTGCATGTCTTCGTCTCCTTATCAGCCGGCGGCTTTCGGACCCTCGGACTAACGGGGGTAGGACAAAACGTCCAATCGCCAAACGCACGCCGTTGGCGTTACATTAGCATGTTATTTTTCCCATGTAACGTAAAACACAAGCATGATTCCCAAGACCCTCCGTCGCGGAGTGTTCCTCGCCCCCCTCGTGGCAGCCCTGCTTTCCGGCTGCAACATGGTGGTGATGAACCCTACCGGTGACATAGCCAAACAAGAGGCGAATCTGATCATCGTTTCGGTGATCCTGATGTTGCTGATTATCGTTCCCGTTTTTATCCTGATCATCTGGTTTGCCCGTAAATACCGCGCGAGCAATACCGAGGCGGCCTACGAGCCCGACTGGGACCACTCCACCAAGCTGGAACTGGTCATCTGGGGCGCGCCTCTGCTCATCGTCATCGTGTTGGGCCTCGTGACCTGGATCTCCACCCACAAGCTCGACCCGTACCGCCCGCTGGACCGCATCGCCGAAGGGCGTCCGGTTCCAGCCTCCATCAAGCCGCTGGTCGTGCAGGCCGTGGCGATGGACTGGAAATGGCTGTTCATCTACCCGGAGCAGGGCATCGCGACGGTGAACGAACTGGTCGTGCCGGTCGACGTGCCGCTGCGCTTCAAAGTGAGCGCGACGTCGGTGATGAACGCGTTCTACGTGCCGGACCTGGCGGGCATGGTGTATGGCATGCCGGGCATGGAAATCACGCTGAACGCCGTGCAGAACAAACCGGTGCAATCGGTCGGCTTCTCCTCGAACTACAGCGGCGCGGGTTATTCGGACATGCGCTTCGGCTACCGCGGCGTGCCCCAGGGCGATTTCGACGCCTGGGTGCAGTCGGTCAAGGCCGCCGGCGGCGGCAAGCTCGACCGCGCGAACTACCTGACGCTCGAAAAGCCGAGCATCAAGGAGCCGGTGCGCCGCTACGCGGGCGTCGATGACGACCTCTACTATCGCATCCTGAACCGCTGCGTCACCGACGGTGTCGTGTGCCAGGACAAGATGATGAACGACGACGCCAAGAAGGCCCGCGAAATGGCCATGGTGCGTTACGCGCCCCAACAAGCGGCAACGACCCGCCTGGCCCAGGCCAACGGCGAGGTCTGCACCACGCCCAATGATCCTGTGAAGAAGAAGTAATCATGCACGAGCAATTTGACTTAGCGAAGTTGATCTTCGGTCGGCTCAGCTGGGAAGCGATTCCCTACCACGAGCCCATCCTGATCGGTACCTTTATCATGGTGGCGCTGGGCGGCATCGCCATGCTGGCCGTCCTCACCAAGTTCAAGCTGTGGGGCTATCTCTGGAACGAGTGGTTCACCAGCATCGACCACAAGAAGATCGGCATCATGTACATGGTGCTGGGC
>NZ_JBFUDR010000194.1:0-11928 GCF_056404615.1 Massilia sp. P2_C2
TTGCAGCCCATACCCCGCCACTTTGCGGTGCCTTGGGCTACCGCTTGATGCATCACGCACCAACCAGGCAAAAAGCAGGAAAAAGAACAAAAAGCTTGACGGGTCAATACATATCAGGGTGGGCATTTGAGGCCGGCGGCCTCAAATGAAACGTGCCCACGCGCAACGCCAACGTGACGCGAACGTCACGCGTGGGCACGGGGGTGCCCACCCTACATGGCGCTGCGGCTCCTGATTACTTCAAATATTTGTTGAACCACCCGATCTCGCGCGCCCGCAGATCGCGCTGGTGTTCCGGCTTGCGGAACGCGTGCCCCTCGCCTTCGTACACGAGCAACGTGGTCGGCACGCCCATCGCCTTCAGCCCGTGCCAGAACTCGAGCGACTGCGCCGGCGGACACTCGACGTCGCGCTCGCCCACGTAGACGAGCGTCGGCGTGCGCGCCGCCCTGATCGATTCGATCGGCGACGCCGCCCGGTAGATCGCCGGATCGTCGTACATCGTCGCGCCGAAGAACGGCACCATCCACTGGTCGATGCCGTTCTGGCCGTAGTAGCTGATCCAGTTGGCGATGCCGGCGCCCGCGATGGCGGCCTTGAAGCGCTGGCTGTGCGTGACGCCCCACATCGTCATGAAGCCGCCATAGGAATGTCCCATCAGCCCGAGACGGCTGCCGTCGATGGGTGCCCGGGCGATGGCCGCGTCGACACCGGCCAGGATGTCGCGCCAGTCGCCGCCGCCGAAGTCGCGCCGGTTGGCACGCGTGAAGGCGGCGCCCTGGCCATGGCTGCCGCGCGGGTTCGGCATGAACACGAAATAGCCTTCCTTCACGAGGTCCCGCGCGAGCGGAGTGCCGCCGCCGCCGTCCGACACATAGCGTGGCGTCACGGCCGCCGACGGGCCGCCGTGCACCTGCACGACCATCGGGTACGTTTTGCCCGCGTCGACGTTGCGCGGACCGACGAGCCAGCCCTGCACGTCGAAGCCCTCGTTGGTCCAGGACACGCTGCGCGCGGCCACCTGCGGCGCGAAGCCGTCGTTATCGTGCGTGATCGCGACGAACTCCGGCACGCGGCCGGCGACGATGTGCGGCGCGTGCTCGAAATCCTCCGTCACCGACGCGGCCACGCGGCCGTCCGCGCTGAACACGAAGCGCCCGTCGCGATTGGCCATCGCCCCCACCGGCGCCTGCCACAGCATGCGGGTGCTGCGCGCGTCCGGGTTGATCGCGGCGACCCCGGCGTCGGCGCCGGCCAGCACCGACGCGAGCAACTCCCGGCCGCGCCATGTGATGCCATTGAAGCTGCCCTTGACGCCTTGTGTCACGTCGACCGGCTCGCCGCCTTCGAGCGGCACTGTCCAGACGTCGCCGCCGACGGAACCGAAATCGCTCATCAGGCCGCCGATGAACGCCACCGTGCGGCCATCCGGCGACACGTGCGGCATGTTCATCTGCATCTTCGGCGCCGCGATCACGCGCAGGCGGCCACTGGCCGCATCGACGTGGCCCAGCGTGGCGACCCACCAGTTGTTGTCGCCATTACCTTGCGCGCTCGTGACGACGAAGCCCTTGCCGTCCGGCGTCCAGTCGTATTCGTAGATGAACGTATCGGCCGGCGACACGAGCCGGTAATTGCCATCCGCGCCATCCGCGCCACCCGCCACCGGCACGACGGCGATGCGCTGCTCGTCCTCGTCCTGCGCGAGGCCGATCTCGCCGACCTGGCGCGCGCCCGCCTCGACGGCCCCCGTCAGCTTCTTCGCGCCGACCGTCGCGAGAAAGGCGACCTGGCGCCCGTCCGGCGACCAGCGCACCGTGCCGGCAACGCCATTGACCGTCGCCAGCTTCGCCATCCGGCCATCGCGCAGCAGCACGACGCTGGCGGTGCCGGCATTCGGGTCGGTGACGATCGCGGCCAGCGACTTCTGGTCCGGCGACCAGTCCAGCGACTCGAGGCGGCATTGCCCGCAATCGGACTTTTGCCAGGTCGACGCGATCCTGCCGGTGGCCGTCTCGCGCACGACGACGCGCGGTCCCGTCTTCGGCTCGCCTTCCACGGCTTCGACGGCCGCGATGTGCTCACCGCCGGACGCCATCGCGAGCGCGCGGTAGGTGCGCATGCCGGCCGGGTCGGCCTGCGCCCTGCCCACCGCGGCCGCCAGCATGATCGCCGCCGCGGCCAGCGCCACGCGATGGTTGTGAGTATCCCGGGTCATGTCTCGTCCTTGTTATCGTTGTGGACCAGCGCAAAGACGGACCTGCGGGCGAACCGCCTGTGCTGGACGTCAGCCAGCAGGCAGTCTACGACAAACGCGCCGGGATGGCGTGCCCGCCTGCGCGGGCGCGAGCATCAGGCCTTGGCGGCGCTGAGCATGCGCTCCACGTAACGCGCAATCAAGTCGATCTCGAGGTTGACCTTCGCGCCCGCGCGCAGGTGCTTCAGCGTGGTGACGGCGATCGTGTGCGGGATCAGGTTGATCGAAAAGCGGCAGCACTGGCTGCCTGCGGCGTCGATGTCCTCGACGCTGTTGACGGTCAGCGAAACGCCGTTCACGACGACGGAGCCCTTGTAGGCCAGGTATTTGCCCAGGTCGCGCGGCGCATCGACGACGAGCTTCCACGACTCGCCCACCTGCTCGAAGCTGTGCACTTCGCCGAGGCCGTCCACGTGGCCCGACACGAGGTGGCCGCCCAGGCGCTCGGCCAGCGTGAGCGCCTTTTCCAGGTTCACTTCGCCGGGCTCGTCGAGGCCGACGGTGCGGTTCAGGCTTTCGCGCGAGACGTCGACGGCGAACGCGGTGTCGGTCTTCTCGACGACGGTCATGCAGGCGCCGTTGATGGCGATCGAGTCGCCCAGCGCGACGTCGGCCAGCGGCAGGCCGCCAGCATCGATGTCGAGGCGCACACCGGCGTCCGCGCCGTCCRCGAGCGGGGTGACCGATTTGATGCTGCCGACGGCAGCGACGATTCCGGTGAACATAGTCTCTTCCTTTATATATCGAATTCGTTTGCCAGGCGGACGTCAGCCGGCATGCCGGTTCGGATCCTCATCCGGCCGCAGGCGCGCCAGGATGCGCAGGTCCGGCCCGACCTGGGCCACGCCGTGGAAATGCAGCGGCAGCTTGTCGGCCAGGCGCGCCAGCGGCGGCAGCGCGAACATGCCCTGCCCCGGCCCGACGAGGCTCGGCGCCAGGTACACGAGCAACTCGTCCACGCATCCCTCGCGCACGAGCGAGGCGTTCAGCTTGGCACCCGCCTCGACGTGCAATTCGTTGATCTCGCGCCGGCCCAGTTCGCGCATCAGCGCCGGCAGGTCGACCTTGCCGTTGGCGTTCGGCAGCATGATGATCTCGTGCCCCAGCGCGGCGAGCGCCGCCTCCTTGGCCGCATCAGGCACGGCGGCCACGATCCAGCACGGCTCGCCCTGCAGGATGCGCGCGCCGAAGTCGATGTCGAGCCGGCTGTCGACGATCACGCGGCGCGGCTGCAGCGGCGTGTCGATGCCGCGCACGGTCAGTTGCGGATCGTCGATCTTGATCGTGCCGATCCCGGTCAGGATCGCGCTCGCGCGCGCGCGCCACGCATGGCCGTCCGCGCGCGCCTGCGGGCTCGTGATCCACTGGCTTTCGCCATTTTCCAGCGCAGTGACGCCATCCAGGCTGGCCGCCGTCTTCAGYCGCACCCACGGACGGCCGTGGCGCATGCGGGTAAAGAAGCCGATGTTCAGCTCATACGCCTGCTCAGCCAGCAGACCGGCGCTGACTTCGATGCCGGCCGCCTCCAGCTGCGCCAGACCGCGCCCGGCCACGAGCGGATTCGGGTCGACCATGGACGCGACCACGCGCCCGAGTCCGGCCTGGATCAGCGCGTTCGAGCACGGCGGCGTGCGGCCATAGTGGCTGCACGGTTCCAGGGTCACGTAGGCGGTGGCGCCGCGCACGTCGTTGCCGCGCGCCTGGGCATCGCGCAGCGCCTGGATCTCGGCATGGGCCTGGCCGGCCGGCTGCGTGTGGCCGGCGCCGATGACGACGCCGTCGCGCACGATCACGCAACCGATGCGCGGGTTGGGCGCGGTGATGTACATGCCCTTCGCCGCCCATTCCAGGGCGTGCGCCATCCCGTCGGTATCGCTCTGTATCTGCACTCTCGTTTCCGGTCCCGCTACGTTGTTTGCTGCGTGTTTTCACTGCGGCGGGTTCATGCCGCACGTCAGGGGGCCGCGGCGCCGTCGCAACCCGTATCCCGCGCCGGATCGCAGATGCGCGCCCGGCCCAGCATATTGATTTTAATACGACGGATGTGCCCGCCATGAAACAGCGACACCGTTCCCCAGCGCGCCGCCGCGCTATTGCCGTCGGCGCAACTGCGCCCCGCGCCATTGTAGGCGATATAGTAAGGCGGCGCTAAGTTCGTGAATGCGAAGTCGACGGCGATGCCCGGCGCGAGCGCACCGTGTTGCGCGATCAACTCGTCCGCGCCCGGCTGCCCGTCACCGTCGCGGTCGTCGAACACGCGCCAGCCCCGCGTCCAGTCGGTGCCGGCCGGATCGAACGGCGCCAGCTTCACGTGCCGCCCGCGCGCCAGCGCCTGGGCCCGCGCGAGATCGATCGCCGCGAACAGGTCGCCGGCGGCCGCTTTCAACTGCTGGGTCCGCACGAGGTCGCGCAGGTCGGGCGCGGCGATCGCCAGCAGCACGGCGGCCACGGCCAGCACGGTGCACAACTCGGGCAGCGAGAAGCCGCGGTTGCGTCGGGTCGGCCCATGCATGTGCCTCATGGCCAACATCGCACACCCGTCCCTTCCGCGCCCTGGCGTCCTGTGCTGTCGAGCGTCAGCGCGCCGCAGTCGGGATCGCGGAAGCGCGCGTCGACCCGGGCCGTGCCGGGCCGGGCACGGATCTCGACGCACTCCGCGATGTCGCGCCCGGGGCACGCGTACGCATCGAGTTCGTATGCGCTCGCGGGCGCTGCGGCGCCCGACCACCACGTAAAACCTTCCGTGCCCGGCTCGTCGGCGGAAAATGCGGCATAGGTATTGCGTTGAACCCGGTAACGCTCCTCCCGCTGCATGGCCTCGATCAGCGCCACCTGCCCTTCCGTGCGCCGCGTGCGCACGATGTAGCCGGCATAGGTTGGATACGCGAGCGCGCCCAGGATGCCGACGATGGCCACCACGATCATCAGTTCGATCAGCGTGAAGCCGGTGGCGCGGCCCCTCCGGGTGCCCCGGGCGCGTCCGTCACGGCCGGGCGCGGGCGTGCAACTCGGCCCAGTTCGCGATCTCGCGCCAGCCGATCCGGCCGGCAGGAAGTTGTCCCCGTTGCGGYTGGCCCGGATCGCCGTTGCCATGTCCATTGTCATGTGTGTCACCGTTGTCGTTATCGTCGCCATTCCCGTCTCCGTTTCCATGCCCGTCGCCGGTGCCGTGCGCCGACGACGGCGGCAACCGGTACAGCGACTGCAGCACCACCTGCGTCGAGGCGCGCGCCCCGAAACCGATCGCCGTGATGCGGTAGAACACACCCTGCCCGGCCGTGGCGCCGGGCGGCGTGATCCTCTCGATGAGGTAGGCCGGCAGCCGCGCCGGCAACGCGCCGCGCCCCACCGCCAGCACGGCGCCCGTAAACTGGCCGTAGGGCACGAGCGCCGGGTTGCCCTCGGCCGCCAGATCCAGCAATTCCCACACGGGCGGTGACCTGGCCAGGCACAGGCCGCGGTCGTCAGCGCCGCGGCCGCAGCCGTCGACGAAGGCGGCGGCGCCGTCGGGCCCGAAATGGGCGGTGCGGTCCGTCGGGGCCGGCGTGGTGGACGTCACGGCGCGGCCCGCGATATCGTGCTCGGCGTCGCGCAGGGCCGCCGCCGCCGCGGCCTGGGCGATGTCGCGGTCGCGCTCGTTGTTTGCCGCCGCCAGCAGGACGAAGGCCCCGCGTACGACGGCGACGCCGATTACCATCGCCGCCACCATCAGCAGCAGCGCACAGACGAGGGCCAGCCCGCGGTCCGTGCGGCGGCGCGCTTGCCCGGACATGATCGGCGAGTTCATGACGGCGGCACCGGCAGCGCAACGGTGACCGTGAACAGCCGCCGCTCGCGCCGCCGCAGGTCGGGTGGCATGCGGGCTTCGTCCAGCGAGTTGCCCGGATCGTTCGCGCCAACGGCGTCCGCATAGCCGGCACCGAGCAGGGCGTAGCGCGCCGTGCCGGGGACGGCGCGGGTGGGCCGGCCACCATGCAGCAGCAAGGCGACGCGCACGCCGACGACCCGCTTCCAATGCGTGCGCCGGTTGAACTCGGCCGCGCCCAATCCAGCCAGGCCAGCATCGAGGACATTGACCGCGGCCGCGTTCAGGTAGCGGTTGGCGACGCCGTCGGGCGGATCGTCGGTGTCCACGCCGTACAGCACCTGGAAGCCATCCACGCCGGCCACCAGCGCGTCCGCGCTCCAATGCGTGCTGCCCAGGTACTTGCAGCGCAGTTCCGCTTCGCCCTCGCCGTTGCGCGCCACGTAGAAGATGCTCCATCCCTCCTCGCCCGCGGCAATCGAAAAGCCGGCGCAGTCGACGACGCTGCCGTCGCCGTCGGGCGCCGGACCCGCGCCGGGAAAACGCACGGCCAGCACGTCGCTGCCGTTGACGGCGGCCGGCAGCGGGTCGGCGATGCCCGGCGTCGTGCGCGACAATGACCGCGCATCCAGCCCGGCCAGGCGTGCCGGAGCGGTGTCCGTGGCCGTGGCCACCGCATCGGGGTCGACCGCCCCCGCCTGGCGTACGGCGCGGCCGATGAGGTCGGTGGCGAAGCGTCCGCCATCGTCGATGACGGCCGATTCCACCTGGGCCGCGTAGGCGCCGTTCGCCAGCACGAGCAGGCGCCCGGCCGCCAGCACGATGCCCAGTCCGACGGCCAGCGCCACCATCAGTTCGGCCAGCGTCATGCCGGCCTGGCGCGCGGACCGGCTCATGGCGCCGCTCCCGCCAGCGGCAGTATCAGCTTCGGTGCGCCCGTGGCGGCATCACCGTGCGCCCGCCAGCCCAGCTTGACGACGAGCGGCGCGCCATCCTGCGCATCGCAGGTCCACGCAGGCAGGCCGGCCGCATCCAGCGGTACGGTATCGCGGCAGACGCGGATGCGCCCGCCCGGGAAGCCGGACGCCAGCGTCCCGGACACCTCGAACAGATCGAAGCGCGCCAGCGCGTCCGCATCGCAGTTGGCATCGGCATAGCACAGCGCCGGCGCGGTCGGCGGACCGCCGCCGGCGTCGTAATCGAGCAGCAGATAGGGATTGGCGGCGTCGGGCAGCGCCAGCGCATGGGGATTGGCGCGCATGCGCTCCGCGAGCGAGCGCGCCAGCCGGGTGGCGTCGGACAGGTGCGCGGCATCGCGTCCCGCACGCACGGCCAGCGTCTGCAATCCGGCGGCGCCGGCGATCCCGAGCGCGACGACGAACAACGCGACGAGCACCTCCACGAGCGTGAACCCGGCGCACACGCGCCGGCACCCGTGCAATGACGAACCCGACTGCATCCTGCACCTCCAGTCTCTTCGTTTGCGGAGCTGACAAGGTAACAGTCGAGTCCGGACAAGCCATGGGGTGGCTCAACCGTGCGGATGCAACTAAAAACGGGGGAAACGGACGCGGCTTATTTACGCGGCTGGCCGACTTCGGCGATCGCTTCCTGGAACTCGGCCAGGTCCTCGAAGTTCTTGTAGACGGAGGCGAAGCGGATGTAGGCGATCTTGTCGAGGCGCTTGAGTTCCTGCATCACCAGTTCGCCCACGTAGCCCGTGTCGACTTCGCGGCGCCCGCTGGTCAGGAGTTTTTCTTCGATCGATGCGACGGCGCGGTCGATCGCCTCGGCCGCCACGGGGCGCTTGCGCAGGGCCAGCATGAGGCTGCCGCGCAGCTTGGAAGATTCGAATTCGGTGCGGCTGCCGTTCTTCTTGACGATGATCGGCATCGAGAGTTCGATGCGTTCGTAGGTGGTGAAGCGCTTGTCGCACTGGACGCAGCGGCGCCGGCGCCGGATGGCGTCGCCTTCCTCGGATACGCGGGTATCGAGGACCTGGGTGTCGTCATGCTGACAGAACGGACATTTCATGGGGGGTACGGAATCGAGCGGGACGCCCGCAGGCGTCCCGGCAATGCATTACGCTTCGTAGACCGGGTACTTGTCGGTCAGTTGCTTGACTTCACCCTTGACGCGCTCGATGGTCGCGGCGTCGTGCGGATTGTCCAGCACGTCGGCGATCAGGTGGCCGACCTTGACGGCGTCTTCTTCCTTGAAGCCGCGGGTCGTGAAGGCCGGGCTGCCCAGGCGGATGCCCGAGGTCACGAACGGCTTCTGCGGGTCGTTCGGGATGCCRTTCTTGTTGCAAGTCATGTGTGCCTGGCCCAGGATCGCTTCCGCTTCCTTGCCGGTCAGGCCCTTCGCACGCAGGTCGACGAGCATCACGTGCGACTCGGTACGGCCCGAGACGATGCGCAGGCCGCGTGCGGTCAGCGTGTCGGCCAGTGCCTTGGCGTTCTTGACGACCTGCTGCTGGTACGCCTTGAATTCCGGCGACAGCGCTTCCTTGAACGCGACGGCCTTACCGGCGATCACGTGCATCAGCGGACCGCCCTGGATGCCCGGGAAGATCGCGGAGTTGATGGCTTTCTCGTGCTCGGCCTTCATCAGGATGATGCCGCCGCGCGGGCCGCGCAGCGACTTGTGCGTCGTCGACGTGACGAAGTCGGCGTACGGCACCGGGTTCGGGTATTCGCCGGCGGCGATCAGGCCGGCATAGTGGGCCATGTCGACCATGAAGTAGGCGCCGACTTCCTTGGCCACGCGGGCGAAGCGTTCGAAGTCGATGCGCAGGGCGAAGGCGGAGGCGCCGGCGATGATCAGCTTCGGCTTGTGCTCGCGCGCCAGGCGTTCCATTTGTTCGTAGTCGATGTCTTCCTGCTCGGTCAGGCCGTAGGAGATCACGTTGAACCACTTGCCCGACATGTTCAGCGCCATGCCGTGCGTGAGGTGGCCGCCTTCGGCCAGCGACATGCCCATGATGGTGTCGCCCGGCTTCAGCATGGCGAAGAACACGCCCTGGTTCGCCTGCGAGCCCGAGTTCGGCTGGACGTTGGCGGCTTCGGCGCCGAACAGCTGCTTGACGCGGTCGATCGCCAGTTGCTCGGCGACGTCGACGTATTCGCAACCGCCGTAGTAACGCTTGCCCGGGTAGCCTTCAGCGTACTTGTTGGTCAGCTGCGAGCCCTGGGCGGCCATCACGGCCGGCGACGTGTAGTTCTCGGAGGCGATCAGCTCGATGTGGTCCTGCTGGCGCTTGTTTTCCTTCTGGATGGCATCCCACAGTTCCGGGTCAACCTTGGCGAGCGTGTGATCTTTTGCAAACATGAAAAAACTCCAATCGATAAGAGAACCAGGCAATGGTCAGCGCTGAGCAGGGCGGGAGCCGGAACGATGCGGGGCAGCCGCGATACCAACGCGTACCAGTCGGTGGCTGCCCAGGCGAACGGCAAATGAAATCTCACGTTCCCCGGTGGGTGTCCACCTTCGCCACGCACCGGCAGGCCGATCGCTCCTGATCGGACGGCAGCGCACGGTTTTCGCCAGTTACGTGAGATGTATGTAAATGGAACCCCCGATTGTACGGGATTGTGCGCCCGGCAGGCAAGGAAACCGATGACGGAGTGGCAAGTCGTGAAGGTCGGCAACCAGGAGTGGTCATTTCCGCTACAATCTCACGGTTACAACCTTGCCAGGTAACCCAACATGATCGTTTTCATCACCGGCGCATCGGCCGGATTCGGCGCCGCCATGGCGCGCACCTTCGTCAAGAACGGCCACCAGGTGGTGCTGGCGGCACGTCGCAAGAATCGCCTCGATGCCCTGGCCAGGGAACTGGGCGAATCCGCGCTGCCGGTCACGATGGACGTGACCGACAAGGCGTCGATCGAGGAAGCGCTGTCGATGCTGCCGCAATCCTGGCGCCAGATCGACGTGCTGATCAACAATGCCGGCCTCGCCCTGAACACGAAGCCGGCGCACGAGGTGCCGCTGGCAGACTGGGAGACCATGATCGCCACCAACGTCAGGGGCCTCGTCACGATGACGCACGCCCTGCTGCCCGCGATGGTCGAACGGGGCAGCGGCCTGATCATCAACATCGGCTCCGTGGCCGGCCGCACACCTTATCCGGGCGGTAATGTCTACGGCGCCACCAAGGCCTTCGTCGAACAGTTCACGCTGAACTTGCGCGCCGACCTCGCCGGCACCGGCGTGCGCGCCACCAACATCGCGCCGGGCCTGTGCGGCGGCACGGAATTCTCGAACGTGCGCCTGCGCGATGACGCCGCGGCGGCCAAGGTCTACGAAGGCACGCAACCGCTGACGGCCGAAGACATCGCCGCCACCGCCTACTGGATCGCCTCCCTGCCGCCGCACGTCAACATCAACCACATCGAGATGATGCCGACGTGCCAGGGCTACGGCCCGCTCAACATCAAGCGCACCCTGGACTGAACCGGCTGCCGGCCGCGCATCACCGGCCGGCCCGCCACAGCAAAATTCGGGGTCAGAAAATTCGGGGTCAGAGCACTTTTTGAGGTAATAGCGCCCAAGACAGGCAGGCCGCTGCAGTTAATCGCTCGACACCACGACCGCACCTCCTCTTGCGCCCAGCTGTGCATTAATCGTTGCGCCGAAGTTATTGCACCGAAATGTGCTCTGACCCCGAATTCTCGACCCCGAATTCTCGGGCGGATCGACCGACGCGCGAACGAATTGTTTTCGCTTTGTAACAACGGCGCCGCCTGTAGTGGAAAAGTGTTACAGTTGCTGGCTTGGCATGAGACGTTGAGCGCTCATGCAGGCCGCTCGACACCTGCGCATACGTACGCTGGCGCACATATCAGCGGTAAAAATGGCGTAAAATGTTTCCCATTTTCATTTATGGCAGCTGAAATGCCTTCAGTTTTCACCTGGACAGTTCGGGTCTATTACGAAGATACGGACGCCGGCGGCATCGTGTACTACGCCAATTACCTGAAGTTTTACGAACGCGCGCGCACCGAATGGCTGCGTTCGCTCGGCATTGACCAGCAAGCCCTGCGCGAGCAGGAAGGCGCGATCTTCGTCGTGAGCAGCGCCAGCGTCGACTATCTCGCGTCCGCGCGCCTCGACGATGAAGTGAAGATCACCCTGAGCGTGGAAAAGATGGGCCGCGCTTCCGTGCAGTTCGCCCAGCAGGCCTGGCGCGGCGACACCCTGCTCTCCCGTGCGGACGTGAAAGTCGGCTGCGTCGACGCGGTCACGCTGCGTCCCCGCTCGCTTCCTGACCTCGCCGCTGCTAAAATGCGTGCCGCCTGATAATTCATTTGACCAAATATATCCCCGATGAACGCAGTCCAAGACCTCTCATTCATTGAACTGATCCGCCACGCGCACGTGCTGGTGCAGTTGCTCATGGCATTGCTGTTCGCGATTTCCCTCATCAGCTGGACGTACATCTTCCGCAAACTGTTCGCGATCCGCGCCGCGCGCCAACAGACCGAACAGTTCGAACGCAGCTTCTGGGCCGGCGGCAACCTGCACACACTGCACCAGAGCGCCAGCAGCCAGCGCGACCAGAGCGGCCCGCTGGCCCGCATCTTCGAAGCCGGCATGGGTGAGTTCATCAAGGGCAAGCAGGCATCGCGCGACGCGCTCGACGTCGGCGCCGTGCTCGATGGCGCGCGCCGAGCGATGCGCGCCGCCTTCCACCGCGAACTGGACCAGCTGGACACGCACCTGAACTTCCTGGCGTCCGTCGGTTCCGTCTCGCCATACATCGGCCTCCTGGGTACCGTATGGGGCATCATGAACGCGTTCCGCGGCCTGGCGAACGTGCAGCAGGCCACGCTGGCCACGGTCGCGCCGGGCATCGCCGAAG
>NZ_JBFUDR010000195.1:0-11863 GCF_056404615.1 Massilia sp. P2_C2
GTTGGTGGCCGCGCCCTGCGTCAGGAAGGTGCCATTGCCGGTCATGTTGGCTTCGAAGACGGCACTGCCGCTCTCGCTGATGGCCATCTTGCGCGCCGAACCGACCTGCAGCATGCGCTGGCCCTGGTCGCCCTGGTAGGCGGCGCCCGTCGGGGTCTGGGTGAACGGTTGCGAGGTCGTCTTGTAGCCGGAAAACAGATAGGTGCCGGTGCCGTCGGTCGTATTGGCCAGGCCGATGAGGTCGGTCAGGCGGCCTTCCAGCTCGGTGGCAAGGGCGTTGCGGTCGCTGTCCGAGTAGGCGGCGTTGCCGGCCGTGACGATCAGCGTCTGGATGTCCTGGATCTGGCCCGTGACGTCCTGCAGGGTCTTGTCGACCATCGACAGCGATGCTTTCGCATTCGTCCGATTGGTGCCGAACTGCGTGTTCATCGATTGCGACTGGGTCAGTTCCAGCGCTTTCGCCGAGGCGATCGGGTCGTCGGCTGCCGTCAGCATGCGCTTGTTCGTCGACAGCTGCATCTGCGTCTTGGCCATCTGGCCCTGCAGCGTGTTGATCTGCGTGGTGCCGGCCTGGTAGATCGCACTGGTGCTGATGCGTAGGGTCATGACGTAATTCCTTTCCGTCTATCCGGTCAGTGGCCGATTTGCAGCAGCGCGTTGAAAACGGTATCGGCGACCTGCATCACCTTGCCCGCGGCCTGGTAGGCCTGCTGGTACTTGAGCAGGTTGGCCGCTTCCTCGTCCAGGTTGACGCCGGAAACATTGTTGGCGGTTGCCTGCGCCTGCGTCAGCTGGGCCGCCGCGGCCTCGGCATTGGCCTGCACTTCGCGCGTCTTGTTGCCGACCGTGCTGACCAGCGTGGCATAGGCGGACTGGAATGTCGCCTTGCCGCCGTCGAGGATATTGGTCGACTGCAAATCGCCCATCAGGCCGGCGTTGCGGGTATCGCCCAGGCCCGTGTTCGGCGCGATCGTAAAGATGTCGCCGTTGGCCGGGGCGCCGTTCATCGTGAAGCTCATCCCGGCCACCGTGTAGCTGGCGCCGTCCTGGAACGGCACGTTCGAGCCGGCCGCATACGCCGTCGTCGTGCCGTTCAGGGTCATGGTGATGGCCTGGCCGGCCGGGAAGCCGGACAGCGTGCCCGTGGCCTTGTCGTAGCTCAGCGTGACGCTGGATGCGAGCGGCGAGCCGAGGTAGTTCTTGTCGACCGCACCCGCGCTGATCTTGCCCGAGCCGCTGTTGGTCAGCGGGACGCTAGTGGCGATGGGCGCGGCGGCCGCGATCTGGGCGCCGTCCGTCAGCGCCAGGCTGAAGTTGGCGGCGCCGTTGATCGTCGGGCGCACGAGGAAATTGTCGCCGGCGTCGGCCGCGCCCGTGACGGAAAATGCGAGGCCATCGACGACCTGCGGCTGGGCCTGCGGGAACGGCGCGATCACCGTCTTCCTGTTGTCCGACAGGCGGTAGACGTTGTAGTTCGTGCCGTCGAAGTCGACCTTGTAATCGCTCGTCGTCAGTTGCGTGGCGTCGACGACCGTGGCCGTGACCGCCGTCGTGCTCGTCTGGTTGTTGTTGACGTTCTTCGTCACTTCGGCCGCCGCCACGGTGAAGATGTCGCCGCCCGGCTTGCCGTTGCCGTCCAGGCCGAGGTGGTTCTGGTCGTTCATCGTCGTGGCCAGCGCGATCGCAACGCGGCCCAGCGAGTTCTGTGCCTGGTCCAGCGACGTGGTGCGGAACTGCAGCGCAGCACCCAACTCGCCGCCCGTGAGCGAGCGCTCGGCCATCGGCGTGATCTTGCCGTTGGTAACATAGCCGATCGTGGTGCGGGTCTGGTCCGTCGGCGAATTCGTCGCCGCCAGCTGGAACGCACTGGTACCGACGACGAGCGGCTGGCCGTTGCCAATCGACACGGTCAGGCTATTGTTATCGCCCGGCATGACGGTTGCCTTGACCTGCTTGTTCAATTCCATGATCAGCTGGTCGCGCTTGTCCAGCAGGTCGTTCGGCGGGTTCAGGCCGGCGGCGTCCGTCAGCTTGCCGATCTGGTCGTTCAGTTGCGCGATCTGCGCGGCATACGTGTTGATCGACGTGACGCTGGCCGTGATCTGCGTGTTGACGCCCTTGCGGATCTCGTCCAGGCGGCCGTTCATGCTCTGGAAGCGCGCGGCCAGCGTCTCGGCCGACGTCATGAACGAACCGCGCGACGACACGCCCGCGCCGTCGCCCGTCAGGTTCTGCACGGCCGCAAAGAAATCCTGCAGCGCCGGCGACARGCCGGACGTCGTGTCGGCCAGCAGGTTGTCGATCTGCTGGACCTGGGCCTGGTACGCGTCCAGCCCGCTGCTCGCGGCCTGGGCCGTGCGCACCTGGGCGTTCAGGAAGTCGTCCGAATAACGCTTGACCTGGGAAACCTCCGTACCGGTGCCGATGTATCCATTGCTGCCCCCCATCGAGGTCGCAGTCGCCTGCACCACCACCTCGCGGCTGTAGCCTGCGACGTTGGCGTTGGTGATGTTGTTACCGGTCGTCGCCAGGCCCGCCTGGGCCGCGAACAAACCGGTCTTGCCGATGCTGAGGAGGGACATGGTGGTGTTCTTTCGCTATGTCGTTGACGGCATGTTCCGCCAAAACTTTATGCAAGCGAATGCTTGATGATGCGCGACAGCTTGGCCGCATACTGCGGGTCGGTCGCATAGCCGGCACGCTGCAGGCCATGCGCGAACGTGGCCGCGTCGCCGCCGTGCGCCAGCACTTTTTCGTAGCGCGGGTTATTGCTCAGCATGCGGGCGTAATCCTTGAACGCGTCGGCGTGCGAATCGTAGGAACGGAACTTCTCGACCCTCGCATGTGGCCTGCCATTGACGTATTCCGTCGTGACGGCTGTCGCCACCTTGCCCTTCCAGCCCGGACCGGCCTTGATGCCGAACAGGTTGTTGCTGGAGCTGCCGTCCGCGTTGCGGATCACGCGCCGGCCCCAGCCCGTCTCCAGCGCGGCCTGGCCCAGCATGAACTTGGCCGGCACGCCGGTCGCCTGTTCCGCTTCCTCGGCCGCGTCGCCCAGCTTTTCCTGGAAGGCGCGCACGTGCGCCGGCTTGCTCGCATTCGCCGTGCCGCGCGCGCTGCCGGTGATGCCGGATGCGCCCGCCGTGCCGGGGGTCACGGTACCGTCGGTCGGCAGCGTGTCCGGATCGCTCGGCATGCGCAATGTGGCGCCCGTGCCCGTTTGCGTGTTCGTTTGTACAGCACCGCCGATGCCGAGGGCCTGCTTGTTCATGTCCTGCATCAGCTGCTGGCCCTGCTGCTGCACGGTCAGCTGGCGCACGAGCACGTCGGCGAGGCCGATGCCGCGCTTGGCCAGCTTCTGGCTCATCTGCTGGTCCAGCATGCCCGTGAACGTCTTGGTCTCCTGGCTGTCCGTCATGCCGTCCTGCGGCGTCGCGTCGCGCATGCTCTTCATCATCATGTTGACGAACATGGATTCGAACTGCGTCGCCGCACCCTTCAGCGCTTCCGGCGAACCGGACTTCGCCGACTGCTTGAGGTCGCCGAGGCTGTTGGTGTCGAGCGCGAATTTACTGGACAGGTCGGAAGTGGAGCCGAGCATGGTGGCCTCGCTGGTTAAATGATCTCGAGTTCGGCGCGCAGCGAACCGGCGGCCTTCAGCGCCTGCAGGATGGCAAGCAGGTCTTGCGGCGTGGCGCCGATCGCGTTCATCGCCTTGACGACTTCGGCCAGCGACGCGCCGCCGTTCAGCATGATGACCTTGCCGGCATCCTTCTTGACGGACACCTGCGGATTCTTCGTGACGACGGTGCTGCCCAGCGAGCCGGCCTGCGGCTGGCTCACCTGCGTGTCGGCGCCGATGCTCACGGACAGGTTGCCGTGCGAAATCGCGCACGGTTCCAGCGTGACGGCGCGGTTCATGACGACGGAACCCGTGCGCGCGTTGAGGATGATCCTGGCGGCCGCTTCGGCCGGCCGGACGTCCATGTTTTCCAGGATGCCGAGGAAGCTGACGCGCTGGTCGCTCGACGACGGCACGCGCACGCGGATCACGCGGCCGTCCAGCGCCGTCGCGATGCCCGGCCCGAACTTCTCGTTGATGGCTTCGACCACGCGGCTGGCGGTGGAGAAGTCCGTCGTGTTCAATTCCAGCTTGACCTGGTTGTCGGCACCGAGGTTCGACGCGACGGCGCGCTCGACCGTGGCACCGGCCGAGATGCGGCCGACCGACAACTGGTTCACCTGCACCTGCGCCCCGCCGCCCGACGCCCCCGCGCCACCCACGAGGACATTGCCCTGGGCCATGGCGTAGACCTGGCCGTCGGCGCCCTGCAGCGGCGTCATCAAGAGGGTGCCGCCGCGCAGGCTCTTCGCGTTACCCATCGACGACACGGTCACGTCGATCGTCTGGCCCGGCTGGGCGAACGCCGGCAACGAGGCGGTGACCATCACCGCGGCCACGTTCTTCAGCTGCAGCTGGGTGCCGGCCGGCAGGCTGACGCCCTTCTGCTGCAGCATCGCCATGATCGACTGTACGGTGAACGGGGTCTGCGTCGTCTGGTCGCCGGTGCCGTCGAGGCCGACGACGAGGCCGTAGCCGGACAGCTGGTTCTGGCGGACGCCGCCGATGCTGGCGAGATCTTTCAAACGCTCGGCGTGGGCGGTCGTCGCGGCCAAGGGCCCCAGCAGGGCGACACAGAGGACGAAGGTTTTAAAGTTCATATTTAGTCAGTTGGGGTCAGAGCCCACCCGAGAAATTCGGGCTCTGACCCCAAATTATTAAAATGGGAGCAGCGATTGGAAGAAACGCGACATCATCGACGTCATCTCGGCGCGGTCGATCTGGCTGTTGGTACGGTATTCGACGCGCGCGTCGGCCACGAGGGTCGACTGCACGACGTTGCCCGGCTGGATGGAGTCCGGATTCACCATGCCCGAGAAGCGGATGAATTCGACGCCCTTGTTCATGGCGATCTGCTTTTCGCCGACGACGATCAGGTTACCGTTCGGCAGTACCTCGGACACCGTCACGCCCATCGTGCCCGTGAAGGCGTTCGACGCGGTCTGGGTGTCGCCATCGGCGAACTTGGTGCCGGTGCTCGTGGCGATATTGCCGCCGAGACGGCCCTGCAGCGGCCCCGGCACGCCCACGTTGACGCTGCCCGACTTGTTGCCCGTGCTGGCGCCGCTCTTGTTGGCCGCGGTCTTCTCGACGATGCTGATCGTGAGGATGTCGCCGATGTGGCGCGCGCGCCGGTCCTCGAACATCGGACGGAACGTATTCGCGTTGTAGATCGCACCTTCCGTCGGCGTGCCGGCCTCGGCCAGCATCGGGCGCAYGGACGTCGGCTGCTTGACGATCGACGTCGGGGTCGATGCGCAGCCGGCCAGCGCCAGCGCGCACACGATGACATTGAGCTTGTTCATAACTGGGCAATCTTTTGCAGCATCTGGTCGGACGTGGTGATGGCCTTGCTGTTGATCTCGTACGCGCGCTGCGTCTGGATCATGTTGACCATCTCTTCGACGACGTTGACGTTGGAGGTTTCGACGAAACCCTGCATCAGCACGCCGGCACCGTTCGTGCCCGGGGTGCTCGTCTGGGCGGTGCCCGACGCGCCCGTCTCGGCATACAGGTTCTCGCCCAGCGATTCGAGGCCGGCCGGGTTGACGAAATTCGACACCTGGATCGAGCCGATCTGCGTGGGCGCCACGGTACCCGGCGTCGTCACGGACACGGTGCCGTCGCGGCCGACGGTCATCGTCAGCGCGTTGCTCGGCACGGTGATGGGCGGTTGCAGCACATAGCCGCTGGCGGTGACGAGCTGGCCGTTGTTATCGGTCTGGAACGAGCCGTCGCGGGTATAGGCCGTGGTACCGTCCGGCATCAGGACCTGAAAGAAGCCCGAGCCATTGATCATCACGTCCTTCGAATTGCCCGTCTGCTGGGGATTGCCCTGCGTGTGGATGCGCTCGGTGGCGACGGCACGCACACCGGTACCGATCTGCAGGCCGGACGGCAACTGGGTCTGTTGCGACGATTGCGCGCCGGGCTGGCGCACGTTCTGGTACAGCAAGTCCTCGAACACGGCACGCGACTTCTTGAAGCCGTTCGTGCTGACGTTGGCGAGGTTGTTGGTGACGACGTCGAGGTTGGTCTGCTGGGCTTCCAGGCCGGTCTTGGCGATGTACAGCGAGCGGATCATGGTGTTCTCCTATGGCGACGGCAAACCCGTCACCCACCATGGAATTATGTCCTAGGAGAAATCAAGTCAAAGCGAGGATCTGCGTCGCTTTCGCCGCGTTATTCTCCGCGTTCTTTAACAGGCTCATTTGTGTCTCGAGCGAGCGTGCCAGGGAGATCATGTTCACCATCGAATCAACGGCCGAAACGTTGCTGCCTTCCAGCGCGCCGCTCGTCACCGTCACGGCCGGATCGGCCTGCGCGGTGGCGCCGTCCTGCATGCGGAACAGCCCGTCGTCGCCGCGCACGAGCTGCTTCTCGTCCGGATTGACGAGCTTCAGGCGGCCGACGACGGTAGATGTGGCCGGCACGGTGTCCGTCGTCAGCGACGAGATGGAACCGTCCTTGCCGACGGACACGGTCGTGTTCGGTGGAATCGCGATCGGCCCGCCCTCGCCCATCACGGTCTGGCCATTGGCCGTCTGCAGGATGCCGTTCGGGCTGATCTGCAACGAACCGTTGCGCGTATAGGCTTCGGTGCCGTCCTGCATCTGCACGGCGATCCAGCCACGGCCCTTGAGCGCCACGTCGAGGTCGCGCCCCGTCACCTGCAACGGGCCGGCCGTGAAATCGGCGCCGACCGTGTTGTCGACGACGAACGCCCGAGTGGGCAAGCCCTCGCTGACGACGGGCACGGCGCGGAACGTGTCCAGCTGCGCGCGGAAGCCCGTCGTGCTCAGGTTGGCCAGGTTGTTCGACGTGGTGGCCTGCTGCTCGAGGATATGCTTGGCGCCGCTGGCGGCCGTATAAATCAACCGATCCATCTGATCATCTCTCTCAAAACAAAAAACGTAGGGTGGGCACCCCTGTGCCCACGCGTAAGTTCGCGTCACATTGGCATTCGCGTGGGCACGGGGTGCCCACCCTACGGCTCAGCAGCCTATTTTTTAGCGCAGGTTCACCAGCGTCTGCAGCACCGAGTCCTGCGTCTTGATGGTCTGCGCGTTGGCCTGGTAGACGCGCTGGGCCGTGATCATATTGACCAGCTCGGCCGTCAGGTCGACGTTCGAGCTTTCCGTCGCCGACGACTGCAGTACGCCGAAGCCGCCCGTGCCCGCCACGCCGAGCAGCGGGGTGCCCGACGCCGACGTTTCGGTCCAGGAGTTGTTGCCGATCGGTTCCAGGCCACCTGCGTTCGTGAAGTTGGCGAGGACGACCTGGCCCAGCGGCTTGGTCTGGCCATTGCTGTACTGGCCCAGCAGCGTACCGTCGGCCGAGGCCGAGAAGCGCTGCAGGTGGCCGGCCGTGTAGCCGTCCTGGGTGGTCAGCTTTTCGCTGGTGTCGGCGCCGTACTGCGTGCTGCCGTTGAAGCCGACCTTGATCGCCAGCGTTTCCATGGCGCCCGTGGCCGGGTAGATCGGGAAGGAGACATTCAGCGGCAAGGTCTGCGGCGACATCAGGGGGGCCGACAGCGCGCCGTTCGAGTCGAACTTCAGCGTGCCGATCGGGACGGACGGCACGGACACGGCGGCAGCGATGGCCTGGTCCACCTGGTCCGGCGTCGCGCCGACCGTGTTCCCCATGCTGCCGGCGGCCGCCTGAATGGCCGTGACGGTGGCCGCGGTGGCGCCGGAGCTGCCGGCGGCCGTGCTGACCGCGTTCGATGCCGCGGCGCCGTAGGCGGTCAGCGCCTGGGCGACGGCGGCCGGATCCTGCGGCGACGCCTTCGTGGCGGCGGTCCAGGCTGCACGCGCGGCCTGTGCCGCAGGGTCGACGCTGGCGGCCTTGGCCACATTGACGTTGGTGATCTCGGTGCCGTCGGCGCCGGCATACACGTCCCAGGTGCCCGAACCCGTCTTCACGTAGTACAGCGACATCGTGTGCGAGTTGCCCAGCGTGTCGTACACGCTCACCGGCACCTGCTTGTTGTAGGTGGTGGCGTCGTTGGCGTTGAACGGGTAGTTGGTCGGGGTGGCTTCGCGCGAGTCGAGGTTGATCGACGTGTCGACCTTCGTGGTCGCGACCGGCTTCATGTCGGCCGTGCTGATCTTCAGGGGGGTCGGCGTGCTGGCCAGGATCTGGCCGTTCGCGGCGACGCCATAGCCCGTCACGTTGGCGCCCTGCGGCGTGACGACGTAGCCGTTCTTGTCCAGCGAAAACTGGCCGTTGCGCGTGTACTGGACAGTGCCGGCAATCTCGGTGCGGAAGAAGCCGGCGCCGTTGATGGCGATGTCGAGCGGGTTGGCCGTCGTCTCGATATTACCCTGGGTGAATTGCTGGGCGATGGCGGCCACGCTCACGCCGATGCCCGCCTGCGTCGCGCCGGCGCCATTCAGCGAACGCGCATAGACGTCGGCGAATTCCGTCGTCGAGCCCTTGAAGCCGACGGTGCTCGAGTTGGCGATGTTGTTGCCGATGACGTCCAGCGATTTCGCTGCGCCGTTCAAGCCGCTCAGGCCTTGTTGGAAGGACATGTTGTTCTCCTGTTATCCGTTCGTTTCGGAGTACCGACCGCGCTTGGTGCCTATCCCAGTAGGGTGGGCGCCCCTGTGCCCACCACAACGTTCGCGGACCGTATGCGTTCGGTGGGCACGGGGTGCCCACCCTACTGAAATAATTTCTTAGAGGACCTGCTTGATGTCGGCCAGCGTGAGCGCGCCCTTGCCGGACAGGTTCRCCTTGACGCCATCGCTACTGTTGGTGGTGACGCTGGCGACGCTGTCGAACGACAGGCCGGTGGCGTCGGTCAGGTTGGCGCCGCCGCGCGTCGCCACGACCTTGAATGTGTAATTGCCGTCGGGCAGGGTGACGGGCTTGCCGTTGCTGTCGAGCTTGGTCGCATCCGGCACGCCGTCCCAGGCCAGCGGCACGACGCCGGCCTTCTGCGCCCCCAGGTCGATCGTCTCGACCTCGTTGCCTTTCGCGTCGCTGATGACGAGCTTGACGTCATCGGCATCGCTGGCCAGGTTCGCACCCAGCACGGCCTTGCCGCTCGCCAGGGTGACCTTGTTGCCGTCGACGAGCACGCCGTGGCCGATCAGGCTCGTCGCCTGCATCGCTTCCGAACTCTGGTAGCTGGACTTCAGCGATTCCAGCGTGGTGTTCAGCTTGTTCACGCCCGTCACGGTCTGCAGCTGCGCGAGCTGGCTCGTCATCTGGGCATTGTCCATCGGGTTCAGCGGATCCTGGTTCTGCAGCTGGGTCACCAGCAGGGTCATGAACTTGTCGGTGTCGGCGGAGACGCCATCGGTACTGGTCGCCTTCTTCGCGTTCATCGTCGCCATCAGGTCGGTGATGGGCGCGCTGTTGGTATCGGTTACGGTCGCCATGGGAGCGTGTCAGGGGGAGGAATTATTCGGATTATTCGGATTATTCGGATTATTGGCCGAGCGTCAGTGTCTTGAGCAACATGGTCTTGGCCGCATTCATGGTCTCGACGTTCGTCTGGTACGAGCGCGAGGCCGACAGCATGTTGACCATCTCGTCGACCACGTTCACATTGGGCATCGAGACATAGCCCTTCTCGTCGGCCAGGGGGTTCTTGGGGTCGTACACCTGCTTCAGCGGCGACGCATCCTCGACCACTTCGCGCACCTTGACGCCGGTGCCGCTCTCCATCGGCACGGCTTCGAACACGACCTGCTTGGCGCGATAGGCTTCGCCCGTGGCGCTGGTCGCGCTGTCGGCGTTGGCGAGGTTGCTGGCCGTCGTGTTCAGGCGCTGGGCCTGGGCGCTCATGGCCGAGCCGGCCACGTTGAAGACATTAAATAAGGACATGATTACTGGCCTCCCTGGATGGCCTGGAGCATGTTGCGGATCTGCTGGTTGAGCATCGTGATGCCGGCTTCGTAGCGCAGCGCGTTGTCGGCGAACTGGGTGCGTTCCGTATCCATGTCGACCGTATTGCCGTCGACCGCGCCCTGCGTCTCGGTGCGGTACAGCACGGGCGTGGCACCGTCCGCCAGCGTCTTGCCGTCGGCGGCGGCCCTGGCGTTCGGATAATGCGCACCCGACGTCGTCGCCAGCGGCGCAGAATTCGTCGCGCGCGCCAGTGCACCCTGCAGGGCATTGGAAAAATCGATGTCGCGTGCCTTGAAGTTCGGCGTATCGGCGTTGGCGATGTTCGAAGCGAGCAATTCCTGGCGCTGCGAGCGCAGGCTGAGCGCCATTTCATTGAAGCGCAAATAGTCGTCGAGTTTGCCGATCATGGAGGGCTCCTGGTTGCCAGACATGCTGGTGGTGACAGCATGGATCATACGGAACGGCAGACTCTTCCAATCGGGCAATAAAGCGACCCAAAGCGCGGCTATTCGTAGTTTCAACCAGGAATCATTCGACCTAAGATGGCAGCGTCGCAAAAAACCGTACCGTTCAATCGCCATGAAACGCACGCTCCTCACCGCCCTGCTCCTCGGGACTGCCGCGCTCGCATCCGCGCAGACCACTCCCGTGGCCGGCAGGCAAAACGTCAACGCCCTGCGCACCGTCGTCGAACAATTCCTGCAGACCCAGACCGCCGGCCTGCCCGGCGACGTGACGGTGAAGGTCGGCGCCATCGACGCCCGCACGGCCCTCGCCACCTGCCCGGCGCCGGAAGCCTTCCTGCAGCCGGGCGCACGCGCCTGGGGCAAGACGACGGTGGGCGTGCGCTGCACGGCGCCGTCGAACTGGACGATCTTCGTGCAGGCCCAGGTGAACGTGCAGGCCGAGTACGTTGCCGCGGCGCTGCCGCTGGCCCAGGGACAAGCGATCGAGCAAGGCCAGCTGGTGTTGGTAAAAGGCGACATCGCCGCCATGCCGAACGGCATCATCACGGACATGGCCCAGGCAATCGGCCGCACGCCGACCGTGTCGCTGGCGGCCGGCACGCCGCTGCGCCTGGACATACTGCGCAGCCGGCCCGTCGTGCAGCAGGGCCAGGCCGTACGCCTGGTTTCGAACGGCAGTGGATTTTCGGTATCCGCCGAAGGCAAGGCGATCGGCAACGCCGGCGATGGCCAGATCGTGCAGGTGCGCACGCCGTCCGGCACGGTCGTCAGCGGCACGGCACATGCCGGCGGCATGGTCGAGGTGGCGTTTTAACGCAGCACGGGGGACACCGGAAACCTGGATCGTCACATATTGTGTGGATGCCCTAAAGTTTTTGGCAACTGCGCCGATACCCTTGGCAGATCCCGGGCTTTCTGCTCCGACCTGAGAAGGATGATGCTGTGAAAATCAACGATACCCTCAAGAGTAACGCGGGCGTGCAGGCCAACAACACGGCGGCCACGACTGCGAAAAGCAGCGACGCGGCCGCCGCGAAGACGGTCACGCCCGCAGCGACCGACACCGTGCGCCTGTCCTCGCAAGGTCAGGCACTGGCGGCTGGCGGCAGTACCAATCAAGTGTTCGACAGCAAGAAGGTCGAACGCATCAAGGCGGCCATCGCGGATGGCCATTTTCAGGTTAATTCAGAGAAAGTGGCGGACGGCCTGTTGGACACGGTGCGCGATCTGCTGCATTCCCGCAAACACTAGATAGACAATGGCCACAGCATCCCCTGGCGCGACCCTGCGCGACGAACAGCAAGTGATCGGTTCCATCGTGGAGCTGATGAAAACCGAGCAACAGCTCCTGATCAGTGCGGATGCCGATGGCCTGTCGACCATCACCCCCAACAAGCTGCAGCTGGCGCAG
>NZ_JBFUDR010000196.1:0-11837 GCF_056404615.1 Massilia sp. P2_C2
CGTTTCCTCCTGCGCGAGACCATGCGCACGCGTATGAGCACCGAGATTGCACGGGAGGAAGCCAACGCCGGATGCAAACAGGGTCGCAGGGTGAGGCATCGAACAGATGGTTCCAGCCGTGCGGGGCATAGTCAAGCCTGGCACAGGAGAACATCATGAAGCGTCCAGTTAGACTGCTGAGCATCATCGCCGCCGCAGCACTGGCGACGCCGGCACTGGCCGGCGAGATCGTCAAATGTGTGGACAGCGACGGCCACGTCACGCTGACGGACCAGCCCTGCGCGTCCGGCGCGGCCACCGTCCCGCTGAGCCAGGACACTGGCAGGCAGCAGCAGCAGCGTCACGTGCTGCCCGCGGCGGATCTGCCCCATGTGGCCTGGAAGCGGCCGAACCTCGCCACGCCCATGAAGCTGCCACGCGACGTGGCCACGCTGAAGGAAGCGCGGCGCGTGCTGATGCTGCAGGATGCGCGGCCGCGCCTGGCCGTTCGGTAGGGTGGACGGCTCCGCCGTCCACGCGTTCAACGTCCGCCGGCACGAACACGAGGCATCCAATATCGCGTATTACCCCATCCACCCTACAGTAGGTGTTCGTCGAACGGTTCGAAGCCCAGCAGGTCCGGTTCGTTGGCGGACATCCCAAGCGTGCGCACGAGCTGCAGCACATCGTCGCGCTGGATGAAGCTGGCCGATGAGCTGGCCGCCAGCAGTTTTTCCGGCGGCTGCGAACGGGCCACCGCATAGCCCTGCACGTAGTCGACACCGATCTCGGCCAGCGTGCGGATCGTGGCCGCGTCCTCGGCCCATTCGGCAATCGTCTTCATGCCCAGGTTGGCGGCCAGGTTGACGATCGCCTCGACGATGGCCACGTTGGCCGGATGGGCGTTGATGTTGACGATGAAGTTGCCGTCGATCTTGAGCACGTCGGCCGGCAGTTCCTTCAGGTACGAGAACGACGTATAGCCCGCGCCGAAATCGTCCAGCGCCACCTTCACGCCGAAGTTGCGCACCTGGTCGATGAAGCGGCGCGTGTTGTCCAGGTCGTGCAGCGCCACGCTTTCCGTGATCTCCATGCACAGGCGGCTCGCCACGTGCGTGTAGCGCCCGAGGATGTCGAGCGTGTCCTGCACGAAGCGCTCGTCGTTGAGCGACGCGCCGGACAGATTCATGCAGACGAAACGCGTGTTGCTCAGGGATTGCAGGTGGTCCTCGATCCATGCGAGCGTCGTCGACAGCACCCAGCGGTCGATCACGCCCGCGCGCCCGCTCTTCTCGGCCGCGGCGATCAGCGGACCGGCCGGGGCCACGCGCCCGTCCGCCTCGCGCATGCGCAGCAGCACTTCGAAGTTCAGCGATTCGTACGGTGCGTTCAGGGACATGATCGGCTGCATTTCGAGGAACATGCCCTCGGTGGCGTCCGGGCCGGACAGGCGCGCGACCAGGTTCAGTTCGTTGGCGCGCTCCTGGAATGCGTTCGAGCCGCGCTCGTACACGACGAGGCCGTCGCTGTGGCCGCCCTTCGCTTCGCGGCAGGCACGGTCCGCGGTCGACACGGCATCCTTCATCGGCATGCCCGGCGAGACTTCGATCAGGCCGACGGAACCGCGCACGTGGAATGCCTTGTCGCCCACGCGGTACGGCGTGCCGCCGATGCGCTCGACGATGCCGCGGCAGATCAGTGTCGCCAGCGGGATCGCCGTGTCGGGCATGACGATCACGAATTCGTCGCCGCCCACGCGGCCGATCTTCTGGCCGCCGGCCAGCGTGAGTTCGATGCGCTCGCACACCTGCTTCAGGACTTCGTCGCCGGCCGCGTGGCCGAACAGGTCGTTGATCAGCTTGAAGCGGTCGAGGTCGATGTACGCAAGCGCCAGCGGCTTGCCCGCGTTCAGCAGTTGCGCGGCGCCGTCGAACATCTTTTCGATGCCGCGCCGGTTGAAGACCTTCGTCAGCGGATCGTTGTTGGCCATGAAGCGCAGCTGCTCGGTGGCCTTGTACTGTTCGGTGACGTCCTGCAGCACGGCTTCGATCCGGCCACGCGCCAGGGTGGCGCTGACCATGAAGCGCTGGGCGCCGTCGCGGCTCGCGACCTGCATCTCGGCATGGCTGCTCGCCTGCACCTGTTCCAGCAGTTCCGTCCACAGGCTGCCGGCAAAGAACTGCTTCCACGCCGTGCGGCCGGCGACGATCCCGGTGATGCCCAGCATCCTGCGCATGGCCGGATTGGCGCTCTCGAAGTTACCGTACATGTCGAGCGTGAACAGGCCGACGGGCATCGCCTCGTAGGCGTGCTCCAGCTTTTCCTGGGCTTCGCGGCGCTTTTGCGTCTCCATGCGCATCTGTTCGGCCACGGCCAGCGCGGCCAGCAGGCTGGACGCGAGCGCCGCCGTGACGCTGTTGATCACGTTCAGCACCTGGTGCATGCCGAGCGCCGCCGACACGACCTCGGCCAGCGATGCCACATAGGTCAGCGCGAACGAGGCCGCGAACCAGCCCGCCACGCGGTTGCGCGAGCGCAGGATGATCGAGACGAGACCCACCGTCATCAGCGAGAAGCCGAAGGCCATGATCACCCACAGCATCGGCAGGAACGTGCCATACGGCAGGACAATGGCGCCGAGGAGCAGCGGCAGGCACGCCCATTGCGTGATGCGCAGCGGGATGGCCCAGCGCGTCCCGGCGAGGTCGTCGCGGAACAGTTCCTGGTACAGCGTGAGCGTGGACACGCCGTACAGCGCGATGGTCAGCGAACGGCCCGTCAGCATCCATTCCGGCGGCACGGTCATGCCCAGCCACTGGGTATCCCAGCCGGCCGACAGTCCGCCGATGCGCAGGTTCAGGATCAGCCAGCCGGAGAACAGCACGTACAGCGGCTGCCGGTTGATCAGCGCGGTGATCAGGACGAACAGCGCCAGCACGATCATGCCGCCGTCGAGCAGGCCCGACTTGCGGTGGTAATCCTCGATCGAATGGTCGAAGGCCGCTTCCGGCCATTGCAGTACATTCAGCCGCGCCGGTCCCGAAAAGCGGCCGCGGCACAGGATCGTGGACGGCAGTTCCGCCAGTTGCAGCGCGAAACCGGCCTTGGTCAGGTACAGCGCCTGCGTGCCGCGCTCGCGCGTGGCCGAGCCGAGCGGCTGCAGCGTGGTCGCGTCCCAGCAGGCGATGTCGACCGCGTGGCGCGACGGGAATTCGATGACGTCGGCGATGATCGTGCCCGGGGCACGCTGCCGCGTGTCGAAGCGGAACCAGACGGGCGTCTCGGACAAATGGGTGTCGAAATACGGCACGGCGTCGCCGTCGTGCAGGCGGGCCTCGGCCTGGACCGGGCTCAGCGGCACTTTTTCCTGCAGGACGCGGATGGCGCGCGTATCGCCACCGCCGGACACGTACTGGCTGTCCCAGCACAGCAGGGCCACGATGGAAGCGACGCCGATCGCGATCGGAATCAGATAGTAGGCGAATGCCCGGAACATCAGGTCCAGCGCGAACTGCGCCAAGCCCGGCAGGTTCCGGTGACCGGGAGATGTGGATTGCATGAGTCTCTGCGAGGGTGGTATCGCGGCCCGTCGTTACGGGCGGTCGTTATCGTCTCGCAAGGATACAGCTTTACAGTAGTGCCGTCATGCAATTATTTGATCAAGCAACCAATTCGTATTGTTCCGATGCAGGTTGTGCAACACCGATCCGGCCCGCGCTCGGCTGCGGCGGTCGCACGCCGGCACGGCCGCTGATGTCGATATCCGGATGATGGATGTGGCAGAAGAAGTTCAGCAGCGGATGTTGCGCGGCCGTCCAGCGTGCTTCGATCGTCGTGATGTCGAAGGCCATCACGCGGTGCGGGATATTGCCCACGTGGCGCAGCGGGACGAAGCCCTGGTCCGGGAATACGTCGACGAAAGTCAGCTGTTCGTATTGGCGGTCGATCGGCGCGCGGCCCGTCGCCAGCGCCCAGGCGATGCCGTTCTGCTGGCAATACAGGACGCCCGCCTTCAGCAATGCCGTCTTGACCAGGCGGCCGAGGCGGCCGTTGTCGACGCCCAGGCGGCTCATCTCGGCCAGCGGTTGCCCGCGCAGCCATTCCGGCAGTGCGACGGATTCCTCGACGTGCAGCGTTTCGTGGAGATTGGTCTGCATGCGCGCCGTGCCGAGCGGCGTACCGTCCAGCTTGGATTCAGCCAGGAAAACGATTGCATCGTCGCCAAAATCACTGGCCTCGGGGCGGACGAGCTGACGCGCGAATTCCGGCACATGGCGGTGGTACGCGGCATGGCGCACGCGCACCGCCTTCCACAGGTCGGCCTCGTTGTCCACGCGGCGGATCGTGAAAGGCAGGCGTTCGGTCGCCTTACCGGCAAGAGCGGTGTGTGCGGGGCTGGCGCGCAGCGCACCGGGGAGATTCATTTCCATAGCGACTCCTGAGTTGATGTTCAGAAACGTGACTTGCTTTGAACTTTATCAACGTTGCAGGGGGTCCCTATTTGTTGAAAAAGAATGCCTTTTGCCCCTATTTCAATTTTCAGGAAATCATGATCACATTTCATGCTTTTGTAACAATTGTCGGGCAGTGCCGCTGACACGGATCGAACTGCCCGGCACAGGGCCGACATCGGCCCGCAGGCGCGAGCGCATGCCCATGTCCTCGCCCTGCACGACAGCTATGGTGCCGCCGTGCGGCCACCCGAGGTCGCGCAGATAGCCGGCCAGCGCGGCCGTGCCCGCCCCCGTCGCGGCATCCTCATGGACGCCGCCGATGGCGAACGGGTTGCGCGTATGGAAACGCTGCGCATCCTCGACCCAGGCCAGCACGATCGTCGTCAGGCCATACCGCGCCATCAATGCGCGGCCCGCCTCCTGGTCATAGCGCATGGCGGCCAGCAGGTCGCGGCTCGCGAGCGCCAGCACGAGGTGGTCCGCACCCGCGTGGGCGAGCGCGGGCGGGATGCGCGGGTCGAGGTCGGCCTCGTGGTAACCAAACAACACCAGCGCCTCCGCCAGGAGGGCCGGATCGGCCGGGCGGCTCCACGTAGGCGGCGACTGTAGCGCTCCAGCAACATGCGGGCCATCGGTGCGCCCTTCGACCGTGATGTCGGCACCGTTCAGGTGCAGGGCGAATACGCCGTCGCCCGCGCGCCGCGCCAGCACCGCGCCGAGGGCGATCGTCGCGTGGCCGCAGAACGGTACTTCGGCCGCGGGCGAGAAATAGCGCACCCGCCACCCCTGCCCTTGCGGCGCCGCGAACGCCGTCTCCGAATAGCCGACCTCCCGCGCCAGGCGCTGCATGGCGTCCGGCGGCGGCAACGCGGCGCCGATCCAGACGCCGGCCGGATTGCCGCCCGTGTCGCCATCCGAAAATGCCGCGAGGCGCAGGACGTCCGCGCCATCGGGGGTCTGTAGTGTGGAATGTTCGTTCATGCGTGGATCCTTTGCGTGTGGATGAATGGATCAGGGGTCGAGCACGGCGGCCAGGCGCTCGGCGAGGAAGTCGACGAGCGCTTTCACGCGCGGCGCCAGCGCCCCCTGCTTGTAGAACACGGCCCAGACGGACTGGGTCCAGGGCAGCGCGGCGGCGTCCAGCAAGGGCACGAGGCGGCCGGCGGCCACGTCGGCGCGTGTGAGGAAGTCGGACAGGCTGACGATCCCGGCACCGCGCAGCGCGAGGTGGCGGATCGTCTCGCCGCTCGTCAGCTCCAGCTGCACCTGCGGCCAAGTGTCGAGGAAGTCCGCCAGCAGCGGCGCGATCAGGTGGTCGAGCGTGGGCGTCGCGGCGTTCACGCGCACGATGCCCGCCGGCTGCGCGCGCGCATGCGCGGCCAGGCTCTCCGTCTCGTCCAGTTCCGCCAGGATGCGGCGTGCGCGGCCGAGCAGCCAGCCGCCCTCCTCGGTGAGATCGAGGCGGCGCGTCGTGCGGTGGATGAGGGTCATGCCGAGCTGCCGCTCCAGGCGGGCGATGGTACGCGACACGCCGGACGGCGTCTGCCCCAGCCGTTCGGCCGCGCCGGAAAACGAACCCGTGTCGATCACGGCGACGAATGCGGCCAGCGCGCCCACGTCCAGCATTGGGGACCTCCTCACCGGCCTTGCGCACGGTGTGTTCTTCTCGATCGGTTCGACGATCGCCACGAGCCTCGTCCCGAAGGAGAAGGCGGCCAGTGCCATCGCGCTGATGTTCAGCGGCCTGACCGTGGCGCTCGTGACGGGCGTGCCGCTCGGGACCTTCATCGGCCAGCGCTTCGGCTGGCAGACGCCCTTCCTCGCCGTGGCACTGCTGGGCGTGATCGCGTTCGCCGGCATCGCCCTGCTCGTCCCGCGCGGCATCGCCGGCAGCGCGCCCTCCAGCCTGCTCACGCAGCTGTCCGTGCTGAAGAAACCGCGCCTGCTGCTCGTGTACGCGATGACGACGCTGGGCTATGGCGGCTCGTTCATCGCCTTCACTTACCTGGCACCGATCCTCGAACAGGTCGCAGGCTTCACGCCCGCCAGCGTGGGCCTCGTGATGCTCGTGTACGGCGTCTCGGTCGCCTTCGGCAACATATGGGGCGGCAGGCTGGCGGACCGCAAGGGCCCCGTGCGTGCGCTGCAGATCGTATTCGCGCTGCTGGCCCTCGTGCTGTTCGTGCTCGGCTTCACGGCCGCCAGCAAGGTCGCCGTCCTCGTCACCGTGCTCGCCTGGGGCGCCGTCGCCTTCGGCAACGTCCCGGGCCCGCAGGTCTATGTCGTGCGCCGCGCCGAGCGCGACGCGCCAGGCGCCGTCGACGTGGCGTCGGGCCTGAACATCGCCGCGTTCAACGTCGGCATCGCGCTGGGCGCATGGGGCGGCGGCCTGATCGTCGGCGGCGCCTTCCTGCTCACCACGCTGGCCGGCTGGCTCGACCGGCGCGATCCGACCACGCACACCGTACGTGCGGCACAGGTCGCCGCCATGCATTGATCATATTTTTCAAGGATTCGACATGCACATCACCATTCCACAACTGGGCCTCGGCACGTTCCGCCTGAAGGACCGCCAGGCCGGCCCAGGTAGCGCTGGCGTGGGCGCCGGCGCGTGGGCATGCCGTGATTCCGTCGTCGACGCGGCGGGCCAACCTGGAAAGCAATCTGCGGGCGCGCGACCTGATCCTGTCGGTGCACGATCTTACGGCCATCGATGCGCTCGACCGGGGCAAACGCCTCGTCGATCCCGACTTCGCACCGCATTGGGATTAACCTCTGCTGGAACCGCCTCTGCCTAAACGATCCGTCGGGTGGGCACCTCGTGCCCACGCGGACATTTGCGCCCCGTTGGCGTTACGCGTGGGCACAGGGGTGCCCACCCTACTTGTCCAGCTCCTTGTAGTGCCGGAAGATGCCTTCCTCGTTGAACGGCAGGCGCCGTTCCGACTTCAGGTACGCCGCGATGCGGGGCCGGGCGGCGACCCGGTCGTGCAGCGCGGCCAGCAGCGGATAGCCCGCGTCGATGCGGGCCAGCGCCTTGGGAAAGGCGTAGCGCAGGCCGGCGACAAGCTGGAACAGCGACAGGTCGGCATAGGAAACCGTGTCGCCCATCAGATAGTCCTTCGGCTCCGGCCGCGCGAGGATGTTCTCGAACCAGTCGAAGTACTTCGGGATACGCGTGTCGATGAAATCGGCCGCGCGGCGCTTGGCTTCCGGGCGCTGGTCCTCGTAGTACAGCGACGTGGCGATCGGGTGGTGCGTGTCGTGCGACTCCGCCACGAGGTCGGCGATCGTCAGCTGAATCTGGTTCGCCCAGTATTTTCCCTGCGCATCCTGCGGCGCCAGCCCGTGGCGCTCGCCCAGGAACATCAGGATGTTGGCGGTCTGGCCGACCGTCACGTCGCCCGCCTTCAGGAACGGCGGCGCGAACGACGGGTGGTCGGCACCGTCCATCGCCGCGATCATGCGCGCCATGCCTCCCGGCTCGCGCGCCACGTCCACGTATTGCACGCCCGCTTCTTCCAGCGCCAGGCGCACGAATTCGCCGCGCCCCTGGATGCTCGGCCAATAAAAAAGTTCATACACCATGCCTCGCTCCTCAACTTGTTCGGTCTGACTCAATTATTGAGCAGGATTTCGATATTTGGCGCGGCAATCGTGCTAGTCTTGCGTCTGGCACTTGCCTGACAAAAGATCAATAAAGAGAGACATGAGGACAACAATAAAAAAAGTGGGAAACAGTTATTGGCGGCAGTAATCTTGTGTTTTTAAAACTAATTGTTTCAGTTTAACAATACCGCTCGCCAGTTTGGCGGGCGGGGCAAGATGAACCACCGATAACGAATCCGGAGCGCACCATGATTTTCGCTCACCTGACCAAACACTGGATGGCCCGTCGGAGCCAATACGACCTGTCGTCGTGGATGCTGTGCGTCGCACGGAGCCTGCGTGTGCTGGCGCATTATCGCGACCACCGCGCGCTGTGCGAACTCGGCGTCTACCGCAACCACGTCGCGGGACAGGCGCACGACGACCTGTTCCACCACCTCAGTCACCGCCACTACCTGATCAAGGGCCTGACGGCACGCCAGCGCGTGCAGGCCGTGCTGAGCCATTACCGGTTCGAGGAAACGACGTTCAACGGCGGTTACATGGACGCCGTCTACGGCCAGCGCTCGCTGCCGCTATGGCAGCACGAGGCCGACGGCAGCAGTTTCATGATCCAGCTCGAGATGGCGTCGCGCAGCAATGCCGAAGGCGACCTTACCCTCGCGCTGATCGCGGACGGCAAATGCCTGCACCGCCTTTCGTTCAGCTGGCTCGAAGGCGACATGGTCGGCGTCGACATGCCCGTCGTCCCGTTCATCGCGCGCAACCAGGGCCGCTGGGTCGATTCCGGCGCCGCGTTCGAAGCGTTCGAACGCGTCTTCCCGAACAACTCGCCCAGCTTCTTCTGCTTCGCCGCCATGCAGGGCATCGCGCTGGCGCTCGGCATGGACAAGGTCGTCGCGATCCGCAGCGAAGCGCACATCGCCTACGATCCCGATCCCGAAAAACATTTCGCCAACGCGTATGACGGCTTCTGGAAAATCCTCGGCGGCGAGGCCATGCCGGGCCGCGACGGCTATCTGATCGCCCTGCCGTTCTACGTGAAGCCGCTGTCCGAGATGCCGTCCAAGCACCGCAAGCGCGCGGCGCTGCGGCGCGAGCATTGGCGCCTGATCGGTGATTCGGCCCGCTCCGTCATCCAGCGCCACCTGCTGCACGCGCGGGCCCACGTGGCGCACCCGGCGGCGGTGCCCGAACCGGCCTGACGGCCGCTTGTCTATTGACACATGCACCACGTTGGGGCGCGCATTATGCTACACTCGCGCCTTCGCTAGGGGTCCTGGAAGTCCGCTTCCGGGTGAGAGATACCCTTCGTACCTGATCTGGATAATGCCAGCGAAGGAAAGCGCAACGCAGTTCCACCCCTTGTTTGCCCTTCCCCCAGTTGGCTCCGGCTTTTAAAAAAGCAGCGTGCAGCCATCGGCGCGCGAATTGAGCAGACCATGAAATCACAATTGAAGTACACCGCAGTCGCGTGCGCCATCACGCAAGCTTTCGTCGCGCACGCACAGACGCAGGACACCCCCCACCCCATCGCCGAAGTCGTCGTGACGGGCAACCGCTTTATCGCCGTCGACCGCGCCAGCGTCGGCGGCTTCGGCGAGGCCTCGCTGTTCGACACCCCGGCCTCGATCATCGCCATGGGCCGCACGCAGATGCAGGACCTGTCGATCCGCTCAACCACCGAGGCGATGCGCTTCGACGCCTCCGTCGCGGACGCCTACAACGCCGTCGGTTATGCCGAGCAGTTCTCGATCCGCGGCTTCGCGCTGGACAACAACTACAGCTACCGCAAGGACGGCTTCGCGATCCCGGGCGACACGCAGATCCCGCTGGAAAACAAGGAGCGCATCGAAGTGCTGAAAGGCCTGGCGGGCCTGACGGCCGGCATCGCCACGCCGGGCGGCATCGTGAATTACGTGACGAAGCGCCCGACGAATGCGCCGCTGCGCTCGGCCACCGTGGAAGTCTCGGAGCGCGGCACGCTGTACGGCACGGTCGACCTGGGCGGCCGCTTCGAAGACCGTCGTTTCGGCTACCGCATCAACGCGGCCGCCGCCGACCTGCACCCGTACGTGCGCGGCGCCAACGGCGACCGCCAGTTCGTGTCCGCCGCGTTCGACTGGCAGATCACGTCGGACGCGCTGTTGCAGCTGGACATGGATTACCAGCGCAAGGCCCAGATCACGGCGCCCGGCTTCCAGCTGATCCGCAACGAAGTGCTGCCGACCGGTGTCTCGGCCAGGATGCTGCTGAACGACCAGCCGTGGACGCGCCCCGTCACGACGAAGGACAGCAACCTCGGCCTGCGCTTCGAGTACAAGCTCGCGCCGGACTGGCTCGCGACGGTCTCCGGCAACAAGCATTGGTTCAAGCGCGACGACTTCACCGCCTTCCCCTACGGCTGCAGCAACGAGGGCGCGGGCTTTTATCCGGGCTACTGCTCGAACGGCGACTACGACGTGTACGACTACCAGAGCACGGGCGAGCGCAAGACGCCGTGGGGCGTGCAGGCGCAGGTGCAGGGCAAGTTCTCGACGGGCGAACTGCGCCATGCGCTCACGGTCGGCACGTCGTACTCCGAACGCCACGACAGCTTCGGCGACTATGTCTACGACCTCGTCGGCTACAGCAATCTCTGGAGCCCGCGCGTGACGCCGCACGCCGCCGCCGACCGCGTGACGGGCCCCGTGTTCGAGCGCCGCAGCGACGAGGAAAGCGCGCTGTTCGCGCAGGACATCGTCAGCCTGACGAACCAGCTCACGCTGCACGCGGGCCTGCGCCACGTGCAGATCAAGCGCAGCGAATACGTCCCCGACATCGAGAACTACGTGCATGGCGACGATTCGTTCCTGCTGCCGAGCGTGGCCCTCGTGTTCAGCCCGTCGCACGACTGGAACGTGTACGGCACGATCAGCCAGGGCCTGCAGCACGGCGGCGTCGCTCCGATGCTGACGAAGAACGAGAACCAGGTGCTGGCGCCGCAGCGTTCGCACCAGGTCGAGATCGGCGCCAAGGCCGCGCTGGACAACGGCATCAACCTGTCGGCCGCGCTGTTCCAGATCCGCCAGGGCCTGGAGTACACGGACGCGAACAACACCTATGTCCGCAACGGCAAGGAAACCCACCGCGGCCTCGAACTGACGGCGCAGGGCCGGGCCACGCCGGCGCTGGACTGGAGCCTGTCGCTGATGGCGCTGAACACGCGCCAGGAAGGCACCGGCCAGGCGAGCATCGACGGCAAGCGCGTGACGGACGTCCCCGCGTTCAAGTCGACGGCATGGGTGCAGTATGCGGTGGATGCCATCCCCGGCCTGAAGCTGGACGGCACGTGGCAGTACTCGGGCAAGAAGGCGTTCGACGTCGAGAATACGGTGTTCGTGCCGGACTACCACGTGTTCGGCGCGGGCGCGTCGTATGGCGTGAAATGGGGCGCGACGAACGTCACCTTGCGCGCCCGCGTGGACAACCTGTTCGACAAGTTCTACTGGCGCGACGTGACGCCGGCGCTGGGCGGCTACCTGCTGCCGGGCGCACCGCGCACGTTTCGCGCGTCGGCCCAGTTCGACTTCTGAACTGGGTAGGGTGGGCACCCTTGTGCCCACCAAACGCATGACGGTCCGCGAACGTCTGGTGGGCACGGGGTGCCCACCCTACTGACAATAACGCCAACATACTGAACCAGGTAGAGTGGGCACCCCGTGCCCACGCGTAACGCCAACATATCGCATACGTCGCGCGTGGGCACAGGGGTGCCCACCCTACGCGCCGGGCGGGCCGATCACGGCCTCGACC
>NZ_JBFUDR010000197.1:0-11792 GCF_056404615.1 Massilia sp. P2_C2
GGATTGATGCCCCCGGCATCAATCCCCCCCGGCCTCAAATGCCCACCCTACGGCGCTCCGCCACCATTTGCGATGTATTGGCGTAAATGACGAAACGAGGTACGTAGGGTGGGCGGCCCTCCGCCCACGCGAACGTTGGCGTAATGCGGTATTGAACCTTGTGAGGGAGCGGAGATGACGAAACGCAGGTGGCAAGACATCGCAATCGGCCTGGTGGTGCCGGTCGTCGCGATCGCAATCTGGCAGTGGGTCGCCGGCATGGGCTGGGTCAACGAGAACATCCTGCCGTCGCCGCTGCAGGTGTGGCGCAAGTGGGTCGCGTACCTGCTGCCGCTGCAGGATTACCAGGCCTGGCATGAGGCGAACGGCGGCGGGCGGCTCGCGTGGCTGGTGTCCGGGGAACTGATCACCGACGCCCTCGGCAGCCTGTACCGCGTGATCGTCGGCTTCCTCGTCGGCGCCGGCCTCGCCCTGCCGATCGGGCTGTCGATGGGCGCGAGCCGCATCGCGTACGCCTGGCTGAACCCGCTGTTCCAGCTGCTGCGCCCGATTCCGCCCATCGCCTACATCCCGCTGTCGATCCTGTGGTTCGGGCTCGGCAATCCGCCGGCGATCTTCCTCATTGCGCTGGGCGCTTTCTTCCCCGTGCTGATGAATACGATCGCCGGCGTGCGCCAGGTCGACGGCATCTACCTGCGCGCGGCACGCAACCTCGGCGCCAGCGGGCCGACGATGTTCGTGCGCGTGATCCTGCCGGCGGCCGTGCCCTACATCCTGACCGGGATGCGGATCGGCATCGGCACCGCGTTCATCGTCGTGATCGTGTCCGAGATGATCGCCGTGAMCAACGGTCTCGGCTTCCGCATCCTCGAGGCGCGCGAATACTTCTGGTCGGACAAGATCATCGCCGGCATGATCACGATCGGTCTCCTCGGGCTGGCGATCGATTCCGGCATGAACAAACTGAACAATCACCTGCTGCGCTGGCACCGCGGCCTGGAGCACTGACATGAGTGCACACATCGTCATTGACAACGTGAGCAAGATATTCGACTCCGACGGCCGCAACATGGTCGCGCTGCAGGACATCGACCTCGAGATCCCGCGCGGCCAGTTCGTCTGCCTGCTGGGGCCTTCCGGCTGCGGCAAGTCGACCCTGCTGAACGCCATCGCCGGCTTCGCCCCGCCGACGTCGGGCCGGGTGCTGGCCGACGGGGTGCCGGTCGCCGGCCCCGGGCCGGAACGGGGCATGGTGTTCCAGGAATACGCGCTGTTCCCGTGGATGACGGTGGAACAGAACGTCGGCTTCGGCCTCGAGATCAAGGGCATGGCGCGCGCGCAGATCGCCCAGCGCGTGGGTGGGCTGTTGAAGATGCTGTCGCTGGACGACTTCGCGAAGCGCTATCCGAAGGACCTGTCCGGCGGCATGCGCCAGCGCGTGGCGATCGCGCGCGTGCTGGCGCTGGATTCGCCGATCCTGCTGATGGACGAGCCGTTCGGGGCGCTCGACGCCCTCACGCGCCGCAACCTGCAGGACGAGCTGCTGCGCCTGTGGGCCGAGCTGAAGAAGACCRTCATCTTCGTCACGCACAGCATCGAGGAAGCGATCTACCTCGCCGACCGCATCGTCGTGATGACCTACCGGCCGGGCACGATCAAGCGCGACATGCTGGTCGACCTGCCGCGCCTGCGCGATCCGGCGGCGCCCGAGTTCAATGCGCTCAAGCGCGAGCTGGGGCTGATGGTGATGGAAGAACAGCAACGCCATCATGCCGCGGAGATCCGGGCTGCGACAGTGGATTGACAAAACGCCAAGCTGTTCCCGCGTCATCGGGATGGTGTAGACTCGCGCGTATGCAACTCTCCCTATTTATTGCCGCGGCCATCCTGTACGCGGTATGCGCCCTGCTGCCGTCGCGGCAGGGATCCGCCATTTCCGCCGTGACTGCCGTTGCCTGGGCCGTGCACGGCGCCGCGCTGTGGCCGGACATCGTGACCAACGGCACGCTGCGCGTCGGCTTCGCGTTCATGCTGTCGGCCGCGCTGTGGATTTCCGTCGCCGCGTACTGGATCGAGAACCGCAATTTCGCGCTGGACGGCATGCGCCGCATGGTCATGCCGTGCGCGGCCGTCGCGGCGATCCTGCCGCCGCTGTTCCCCGGCAACCTGATGCCCGTGCAGGCGCAGTCGCCCGCGTTCGGCTGGCACGTGGCCGTCGCGGTGTCGGCGTACAGCACGCTGACGATCGCCGCGTTCCACGCCGTGCTGATGGCGCTGCAGGAGGCGCGCCTGCACACGAAGAGCGCGAAGAAGGGCTGGCTGGGCGCCGCGATCGACCAGCTGCCGGCGCTGCTGACCATGGAAAAGCTCCTGTTCCGCATGATCGGCATCGGCTTCGTCCTGCTCAGCCTCACCGTCCTGTCGGGCATCGTGTTCTCCGAGGAGCTGTTCGGGCGCGCGCTGCGCTGGGACCACAAGAATGTGTTCGCGCTGCTGTCGTGGGTGTTGTTCGCCGCGCTGCTGGCCGGACGCCGCTGGCGCGGCTGGCGCGGCAAGACCGCGCTGCGCTTCACGCTGGCGGGATTCGCCACACTGGCGCTGGCGTATGTCGGCAGCCGTTTCGTTTTTGAAGTCGTTCTGCACCGGGGGTTCGTATGACGCGACTGCTATTCYGGATTGCGCTCGTCATCCTCGTGGTGGCAGCCGTACGCAGCAAACTGCGCGCCGCGCTGGCGCGCGCCCAGGGCCCGGCCGAAGGGCCGGCCGCGGGCCCGGCGCAGGCGCAGGCCGGCAATGACGGCACGGCCTGGCGCCGTGTCCAGGACGAGTCCGAGGCGATGGCCTGCTGCGCCCGTTGCGGCATCTATTTCCCGTCGTCGGAGGCCGTGCGGGCCGGCGGCCGCGATTACTGCAGCCCGGCGCACGCGCACCAGGAAACCAGGTAAGCCGCCGCATGGCGCCCTGGCCGTCTTATTCCACCGAGTCGCGCTCGACGTTCTGGCGCTCGCTCCAGACGCTCACGGTCACGCGCATCGTGATCGCGCTCGTGCTTCTGCTCTACCTTTCGGTGGGCGCGCAGCGCGGCCGCATGGAGGGTACCGTCTACGCCGAGACCTGCATTGCCTACGTCGCGGCGGCTCTGCTGTTCGCGTTCGCCGCCCAGCGCTGGCGCCGGCGCTTCCTGTGGCAGCTGGCCGTCCAGATACTGGTCGACCTCGTCGCGATCTCGCTGCTGTACCTGGCCGCCGGCGGCATGCGCAGCGGCCTGGCGCTGCTCTACCTGTTCCCACTGGCCGGCACCGCCATCCTTGCGCCGCTCGTGCCGGCGCTGTTCTCGGCCGCGCTGGCCACGCTGTTCGTGCTGGCCGAGAGCACGTGGCAGATATTCCTGCGCGCCGAGAATCCGCCGCTGACGCAGGCGGGCCTGACCGGCGCCGCGTTCTTCGCGTTGGTGCTGGTGCTGAACCGGCTGGCGGCGCGGCTGATCAACCAGGAAGAACTGGCCGCGCGGCGCGGCGCCGACCTGCGCATCCAGCAGGCGATCTATCGCATCGTCGTGGATGACGTCGACGACGGCATCCTCGTGCTGGGCCGCGACGGTACCGTCTTCGGCGGCAACCCGGCGGCGCGCCGCATGCTCGGACTGGAGACCCAGCCGAGCGAAGATGGCCAGACCTTCGCGCTGGCCGACTTGCCCGCGCTGGAGCCGGTGGCGCAGCGCTTCACGGCATGGATAGCCTGCTGCATGGACGCGCCCGCGGCGGCGACGGGCGGCTTTGTCACGATCAAGCGCTGGCACGAGACGGAAGGGCCGGTGCGCGGCCGCCTCGACCAGCCGGTGCACCTGAAGCTGCGCTTTGCCCGCGTCGACACGCTGGAAGGCGCGGCCGAGCGCAGCCTCGTGTTCCTGCAGGACGTGAGCGCCATCGAAAACCAGGCGCAGCAGCTCAAGCTGGCGTCGATGGGCCGGCTGACGGCCAGCATCGCGCACGAGGTGAGGAATCCGCTGTCGGCGATCGGCCACGCCACGTCGCTTTTAGCCGAAGACCTGCACGGCCCGGCCGAAACGCGCCTGCTGCGCATCGTGAACGACAACGTGGTGCGCGTGAACCGCATGGTCGAGGACATCCTGAAGCTGTCGCGCAAGGTGCAGCCGAACGGCACGCCCGTGGCGCTGGACGACTTCCTGCCGGAATTGAAGGCCGAGTTCACGGAAATGCACGACATGGCCGGTGATATAGTGTGGGTGGGCGATGCGGGCGGACGCAGCGTGCGCTTCGACGGGCTGCATCTGCGCGAGGTGCTCGTGAACCTGCTGGGCAATGCGATCCGCTATGCGAGCGGCCAGCCGGCCAGCATCCGCGTGTGCCCGGTGCTCGACGCGACGGGCCGCATGGAATTGCACGTGCAGGACGACGGCCCCGGCATCACGCCGGAAGTGCGCGCCCATTTGTTCGAGCCGTTCTACACGACGTCGAGCAAGGGCACGGGCCTGGGCCTGTACCTGGCGCGCGAACTGTGCCTGAACAACGGTGCGATGCTGGACTATGAATACCGGTTGGAAGACGTCCGGCCCGGTGAATCGGGTAACGGCGCGGGTAACGGCGCGGGCAACGGCGCGGGCGAGGCCAGCGGCCGGTTCGTGATCACCTTCGCATCAATCTAGCGCGCACCTATATATATTAGAGAGTCAACGTCACGGAAGAACAGCCATGAGCTCACCCCGCATCCTGGTGGTCGACGACGAAGCCGACCTGCGCGAGCTGCTCGAGATCACCCTGCTCAAGATGGGACTCGACGTGGACAGCGCCGCCACGGTTCGCGAAGCGCGCACGCTGCTCGGCCAGAAACCGTACGCGCTGGTGCTGACCGACATGCGCCTGCCCGACGGCCTCGGCCTGGAACTGGTGCGCGAGGTGGCGGCCAGCCACAAGAGTACGCCCATCGCCGTGATCACCGCGTACGGCAGCGCCGAGAATGCCGTCGTGGCGCTGAAGGCCGGCGCGTTCGACTACGTGTCGAAGCCCGTCGTGCTGGACGACCTGCGCGCGATGGTGCGCTCGGCCCTGAAGCTGTCCGACCCGGCGCCGGCATCTGCAAGCGCCAGCACGGGCGGCACGTCGCGCCTGATCGGCGAGTCGGCCGCGATGCAGTCGTTGCGCGCGCAGATCGCCCGGCTCGCGCGCTCCCAGGCGCCGATCGCCATCAACGGCGAATCCGGCAGCGGCAAGGAACTGGCCGCGCGCGAGATCCACGCGCAGAGCACGCGCGCGGGCAAGCCGTTCGTCGCCGTCAACTGCGGCGCGATTCCCGAAGCGCTGATGGAAGCGGAGTTTTTCGGCTACCGCAAGGGTGCCTTCACGGGTGCGAACGATGAGCGCGACGGCTTTTTCCAGGCCGCCAACGGCGGCACGCTGATGCTGGACGAGGTGGCCGACCTGCCGCTCGCGATGCAGGTCAAGCTGCTGCGCGCGATCCAGGAGCGGCGCGTGCGCAAGATCGGCGCCACGGTCGAGGAACCGGTCGACGTGCGCATCATCAGCGCCACGCACAAGGATCTTGCGAAATGCGTCGAGACGGGCGCGTTCCGCCAGGACCTGTTCTACCGCCTGAACGTGATCGAACTGACGTTGCCGCCGTTGCGCGAGCGCCTGGATGACCTGCCGCTGCTCGTCGACGCCATCCTCGCGCGCCTGGCCGGCCCGGGTGGCGCGCGCCTCGGCCCCGGCGTGCTGGACGCGTTGCGCGGCTATGCCTTCCCGGGCAATGTGCGCGAACTGGAAAACGTGCTCGAGCGGGCACTGGCCTTCGCCGACGATGGCGTGATCGAGGCGGGCGACCTGTTGCTGAAGGGGGCAAAGCTGGGCGACGCGGCCGTCGTGCCGCAGGGCGGTGGCGCGCCCGTCCCGCCACCCCCGGTCGCCGTGCCGGAAGAGGCGGGCGTCGCTACGTCGGGCGCCGCTGCGTCGGGCGTCGCTACGTCGGGCGTCGCTACGTCGGGCGACGCTGCCCCGGGCGCCGCCGCGCAAGCGCCGCTGCCGCCGGGTACCGACGCGCTCCCGAGCAACCTGCCCGACTACCTGAGCCAGGTCGAGCGCGACATCATCCTGCGCGCCCTGAACCAGACCCAGTTCAACCRCACGCAGGCCGCGAACCTGCTCGGCATCAGCGTGCGCCAGCTGCGCTACCAGATGCAGAAGCTGGACATTCACGCCCCCGAACCGTGAGCGCCGGGAACGTCGAAAAACCTGCTGCGGGTTGTACCGGGCCGCGTAGGCCGGGCCGCGTAGGCCGGGCCGCGTAGGCCGGGCCGCGTAGGCTGTCGTTCTGCGATGCTCCGCGGCGGCGGACCGGCTGTACTCTCGTACAGATGCGCTTCTCGAACAACATTGCTGCCGCTCGCGACGGGTTTTTCGAGGTTCCCGCGTGGTCTTTTCGCCAACGCAGCAAAGCAAAAATGACACGATTCGCTGGAATTATGCACGATAAATGAGCACCGCAAAATGCGCCATGAAATTAATGTTAGTGCTTACTTCGTGCTGAAGGCTTCAGATATCGGCCCTGTTCGATGTCAAGAAAAAAATCTTACAAGCGGAGCTCATAAATTTCACGGACATCGACTACAATTAGGTCTGTAAGGCCGTTGTCTACTACATCTAGTGGTCAACGGCCTTAATGCCGAACAGGCAGAGTAGGAGCGCAACGCTTTTTTTCTCAACATTGCTGCTCCTATTTTTATCGGCAAAAAGTTATCGAGCTGCCAATTTTGATGAGTTGGCAGCTTTCCCTGGATTTAAAGAATCGAGGGCTCATATCTATCCAATCGTGAAGGCCGTGGCGTAGCAACCGCCATGCTGGGAGGCTCAATGCAAACATCTTCGGACATTTCCATCAACCCGCACGTCGCAGCAGGAACGACGGCTGGCAAGAGTGCGGCCGAGCTGGTCGCCAATAACGACTACCGCATCATCCGCCGCAACGGCGCCGTGGTGCCGTTCCAGCCGAACAAGATCGAAGTCGCCATGATGAAGGCTTTCCTCGCCGTGAACGGCGAGCAGGGCCGCGAATCGGCGCGCATCCGCGACCTGGTCGAGCAGCTGACGAACAACGTGGTCGCGGMGCTGGTGCGCCGTCAGCCGAACGGCGGTACCTTCCACATCGAGGATGTGCAGGACCAGGTGGAATTGTCCCTGATGCGCTCGGGCGAGCATGACGTCGCCCGCGAATACGTGCTGTACCGTGCCAAGCGCATGGAAGAGCGCCGCCTGGCCAAGGAAGCCGCCGGCGCCGCGCAAATCGCTGCCCCGCAGATCCACGTGGTCGACGGCGGTGCGCGCCGCCTGCTCGACATGAACGAAGTGTCGGCCCTGATCAATGCCGCCTGCGCCGGCCTTGAAAAGCACGTCGACGCCGACGCCATCCTGGCCGAGACCATGAAGAACCTGTACGACGGCGTGCCCGTCGAGGAACTGCACAAGTCGGCCGTGCTGGCCGCGCGCGCGCTGATGGAAAWGGACCCGGCCTACAGCCAGGTCACCGCGCGCATCCTGCTGCACTCGATCCGCAAGGAGATCTTCGGCAAGGACGTGCCGCAAGCCGGCGCCGCCGCTGAATACATCACTTATTTCCCGCAATACATCGCCAAGGGCATCGCAGCCGAGCTGCTGGACGAGGAGCTGGGCAAGTTCGACCTGCAGAAGCTGGCCAAGGCGATCGTCGCCGACCGCGACCTGCAGTTCGGCTACATCGGCCTGCAGACCCTGTACGACCGCTACTTCCTGCACATCCGCGACACCCGCATCGAGATGCCGCAGGCGTTCTACATGCGCGTCGCCATGGGCCTGGCGCTGCGTGAAGAGAACCGCGAAGCGCGCGCCGTCGAGTTCTACAACCTGCTGTCGACGTTCGACTTCATGAGCTCGACCCCGACGCTGTTCAACTCGGGCACCCGCCGCTCGCAGCTGTCGTCGTGCTACCTGACCACCGTCGCCGACGACCTGGAAGGCATCTACGACGCCATCAAGGAAAATGCGCTGCTGTCGAAATTCGCAGGTGGCCTGGGCAACGACTGGACCCCGGTGCGCGCGCTCGGCTCGCGCATCAAGGGCACGAACGGCAAGTCGCAGGGCGTCGTGCCGTTCCTGAAGGTCGCCAACGACACCGCCGTCGCCGTCAACCAGGGCGGCAAGCGCAAGGGCGCCGTCTGCGCCTACCTGGAAACGTGGCACCTGGACATCGAGGAATTCCTCGACCTGCGCAAGAACACGGGCGACGACCGCCGCCGCACGCACGACATGAACACCGCGAACTGGATTCCGGACCTGTTCATGAAGCGCGTGATGGAAAAGGGCGAGTGGACCCTGTTCTCGCCGTCGGAAGCGCCGGACCTGCACGACAAGGTCGGCAAGGCGTTCGAAGAAGCCTACGTGAAGTACGAAGCGAAGGCCGCCCGCGGCGAGATGACCGTGCACAAGAAGGTGCAGGCGCTCGACCTGTGGCGCAAGATGCTGTCGATGCTGTTCGAGACCGGCCACCCGTGGATCACGTTCAAGGATCCGTGCAACATCCGTTCGCCGCAGCAGCACGTCGGTGTCGTGCATTCGTCGAACCTGTGCACCGAGATCACGCTGAACACGAACGAAGACGAAATCGCCGTCTGCAACCTGGGTTCCGTGAACCTGCCGGCCCACATGAAGGGCGACGGCCTGGACGTGGTCAAGCTGCAGAAGACCATCCGCACGGCGATGCGCATGCTCGACAACGTCATCGACATCAACTACTACGCCGTCAAGAAGGCGGAGAACTCGAACCTGCGCCACCGTCCGGTCGGCCTGGGCATCATGGGCTTCCAGGACTGCCTGCACATGATGCGCGTGCCGTTCGCGTCCGACAAGGCCGTGGAATTCGCCGACCGCTCGATGGAAGCCGTCTGTTACTACGCCTACCTGGCGTCGACCGAACTGGCCGAGGAACGCGGCCGCTACCAGTCGTACGAAGGTTCGCTGTGGGACCGCGGCATCCTGCCGCAGGACTCGATCAGGCTGCTGGCGGAAGAACGCGGCGGCTACCTCGAGCAGGACGCGTCCGAATCGATGGATTGGGCCGTGGTTCGTAACCGCATCAGGCAGTTCGGCATGCGCAACTCGAACTGCGTGGCGATCGCCCCGACCGCGACCATCTCGAACATCATCGGCGTCTCGGCCTGTATCGAGCCGACGTTCCAGAACCTGTACGTGAAGTCGAACCTGTCGGGCGAATTCACCGAGATCAACTCGTACCTGGTGCGCGACCTGAAGGCGCGCGGCCTGTGGGACGAGGTCATGATCAACGACCTGAAATACTTCGACGGCTCGCTGTCGCGCATCGACCGCGTCCCGCAGGACCTGCGCGACATCTACGCCACGGCGTTCGAAGTCGATCCGAAGTGGCTGGTGGAAGCCGCGTCGCGTCGCCAGAAGTGGATCGACCAGGCGCAGTCGCTGAACATCTACATGGGCGGCGCCTCGGGCAAGAAGCTGGACGAGACCTATAAACTGGCCTGGCTGCGCGGCCTGAAGACGACCTACTACCTGCGCACGATCGCCGCGACGCACATGGAGAAGTCGACCACCCGCACCGGCGCACTGAACGCCGTGGCGGTCGATGGGGGGCTGTCTGCGGCCCCGGCCGCAGCCCCCGCTGCCGCACCGGCAGCGCCGGCACCGGTGGCAGCAAGCGCAGCGGACGTCGTGGAAGGCGCGGCCTGCTACCTGCGGCCGGGCGATGCGGGCTTCGACGAGTGCGAAGCCTGCCAGTAAGAGGTGATGCCTGCTCGGTTGCAGCCGAGTAGGCTTACGTGCTCATTTGGTAGATGTACGCCGAACAGCGCTTAAAAAGAAACGCCCATGAGTTGCAGCTCATGGGCGCTCTAGGAAAAGAAGCCAAAACAACGTCCTTGGTCTTCTCTTGAACTTGCATTTATCAGATGCTAGGTGGGGGAGTTTAAACTTCGATGCTTAGTATTGCAAGGATCAAGTTTGTTATCGGGCGGTATGACGATAGGGCACAACAGGTAGGGCCTGCCTACGTCAAACGTTCGCCTTCTGGCTTGGAAAGCAGAGGTGAACTCGATGCGACTCCGGTTATGCCGGACGCTAAAACCGTTGAGAGGACAAGTGTCATCTCAAATCCATAGCAACCTGAACTTAGTAGGAGCATCAATGTCGTTCAACTCGAAAGCTTCTTCATCCAAACTTGCATCGCAAGCAGCAGCCACTTTGCGTAACCCTGGTGCATCTGGCGTCGCAAAGAGCTTGGCAGCTTCCGTTTTGTCTCAAGCACAAAAAGGCAATCAAACTGGTGCGGCAATGGAAACCACTGCTTCTAAGGTGCTGAACAGTGTCAAGTACAGTGATGACACGAAGGCCCTTGCGGCCTCCGTTTTGTCTCAAGCGAACAGGGAGCGATAAATGGCTCGCAGCAGGTCGGTTTCTCGACCTGCTGCTTTACAAGTGCAGTAGAACTGACTAACTAGTCTAGGCTGAGCTTGCGTAATAAAATAATTTATTTTGGTCGCCTCACTCTTAAGCAGGAGGTGCTGTTAACCGTTTAGAGGATTTAAATCATGGCTCTGTCATGGGACGATGAACCGACCGCCGTACCGGCGCCCGTTACTACTGCTAATCCTGAAGCCAGCGCAGCCGACGTCGCCAAGCGCGTGAACGCGGACGACAAGCGCATCATCAACGCCAAAACCGACGTCAACCAGCTGGTCCCGTTCAAATATAAATGGGCGTGGGACAAATACCTGGCCGGCTGCGCCAATCACTGGATGCCGCAGGAAGTGAACATGCAGCGCGACATCGAGCTGTGGAAGAACCCGAACGGCCTGACCGAAGACGAGCGCCGCATCGTCAAGCGCAACCTGGGCTTTTTCGTCACCGCCGACTCGCTGGCCGCCAACAACATCGTGCTGGGCACCTACCGCCACATCACGGCGCCGGAATGCCGCCAGTACCTGCTGCGCCAGGCGTTCGAAGAGGCGATCCACACCCACGCCTATCAGTACATCGTGGAATCGCTGGGCCTGGACGAGCGTGAAATCTTCAACGCCTACAACGAGATCCCGTCGATCCGCGACAAGGACCAGTTCCTGATCCCGTTCATCGAGGTCATCAACGATCCGGAATTCCACACCGGCACCCTGGAAAACGACCAGAAGCTGCTGCGCTCGATCATCGTGTTCGCCTGCCTGATGGAAGGCCTGTTCTTCTACGTCGGCTTCACGCAGATCCTGGCGCTGGGCCGCCAGAACAAGATGACCGGTGCCGCCGAGCAGTACCAGTACATCCTGCGCGACGAATCGATGCACTGCAACTTCGGCATCGACCTGATCAACACGATCAAGATGGAAAACCCGCAGCTGTGGACGGCGGAATTCCGCGATGAGATCAAGGGCCTGTTCCTGAAAGCCGTCGACCTGGAATACCGCTACGCCGAAGACACGATGCCGCGCGGCGTGCTGGGCCTGAACGCCGCCATGTTCAAGGGCTACCTGCGCTTCATCGCGAACCGCCGCGCCGTCCAGATCGGCCTCGACCCGCTGTTCCCGAACGAGGAAAACCCGTTCCCGTGGATGAGCGAGATGATCGACCTGAAGAAGGAACGTAACTTCTTCGAGACGCGTGTGACCGAGTACCAGACCGGTGGCGCGCTGAACTGGGACTGATCCCGGATCGCCTGACTTGCCTCTCCAGGCATGACAAACCCGCCGCTCGGCGGGTTTGTCATTTGATGGGGGGATGACTCAACGG
>NZ_JBFUDR010000198.1:0-11728 GCF_056404615.1 Massilia sp. P2_C2
TCAAATACAGATCACGCCACTTGTAGCCAGTCTTACGGCTGACGCCGAAAGACTGGCAAAGGGCCTGCATATTCACATCAGGTGCAGTCGCCAGGCGAGCAAATTCAAGACGAGAAGACATTCGGGAACTCTCCTTCCAAGGCATTGCACGCTCCGATTGTTAGCTGTGCAATGATCATAAAAGGTGTTACCTATGTCTCTAGACAAGTGTTACCCATGTCTATGTGCTGAACAGGGTGCCCACCCTACTGGGCTGCCGGGCGCACCTACGTCGCGGCCAGCAGACGGCCCGCGTGCGCGCGGGCGGGCCCGGGCGCAGCAACGGCCTGTGCGGGCGCCTCGTCGAGCCGGAAGAACCCGACCACCCGGGCCAGCGCCTCGGCCTGCTCCTGCATGGACTGCGCGGCCGCCGCCGATTCCTCGACCAGCGCCGCATTCTGCTGCGTCACGTCGTCCATCTCGGCCACGGCCTTGTTGACCTGTTCGATGCCGGCCGACTGCTCCGTGCTCGCCGTGGCGATGTCGRCAATGATGCGGCTGACCGTGCGGAAGCTGTCGACAACGGCCGCGATCTTGGCGCCGGCGTCCGCCACGCTGGCCGAGCCCTGCGTCACGTTGCTGGCGGAATCCTCGATGAGCTGCTTGATGTCGCGGGCCGCCGCGGCCGAGCGCTGCGCGAGATTGCGCACTTCCGACGCGACGACGGCGAAGCCCCGACCCTGTTCGCCGGCCCGCGCCGCCTCGACGGCGGCATTCAGGGCCAGGATATTGGTCTGGAATGCGATCCCGTCGATCACGGAGATGATGGCCGCGATCTGCCCGGACGAGGCCTTGATGGTTTCCATCGTCGCCACCACCGCCTCGACGGCGCGGCCGCCGTCCGCAGCCATGCTCTCCGCCGAATCCGCGAGCCGGCGCGCGTCCGCCGTGTGCCCGCTGTTCTGGCGCACGGTCGACGTCAGTTCTTCCATCGACGCGGCCGTCTCCTCGAGGGCGCTGGCCTGCTGCTCGGTGCGGGCCGACAGTTCCAGCGATCCCTGCGCGACCTCGGACGAGGCGGACCTGATCGACGCCGTGCCCTGGCGAACCTGGGCGACGATGTCGGCCAGCCGCTCGCGCATCACGTGCATGGCGTACAGCACGCTCACCGTGTCGCCCGGCTTCAGCTCCACGCGCACGCTCAGGTCGCCCTCGGCGATGCGTTGGGCGATGTGCGCGGCGGCGCCCGGTTCGCCACCCAGCTGGCGCACGACGGATCGGCCGACCACCACCGCGGCGGCGACGCCGAGCAGCACGGCGAGCGCGGTCAGGATCGTCGTCACCCGGATGGCGACCTCATTGGCAGCATGCGTGGCGTCGCGGCGCTCGTCGATGAGCTGTTTCTGGCGCGCCAGGAGCTTGTCGACGACCTCTTGGTACTGCTCGGCCTCGGTCCGGAATTTGCTGGCGATGAAGGCGTCGACGGCGCCGCGGCCGTCGCGCTGCTTGATCTTTTGCAGCTCGTCCCTGGCTTGTACATAATCTTCACGCTCCTTGATCAGGTCCGTCAGCAATAGCTTGGCCTGTTCGTCGACGATGGAACGCTTGAGCTCGGCAATGACGTCGAGCGCGCGCGCCGTGCGCTTCGCAGTCATCTCCTGCAGGCTTGCCTCGTACCGGGCGTCGTCCGTCTTGGCGGCGGCAGTGGCGTCGGCCACCGTGTAGTGAATGATGCCGTCGAGCTCGGCGATCATGCGCTCGATGCGCAACTTGTCGCGCAACAGGTACTCCACCGTCGCATCGGATTCGCGCGCCTGGTAGATGCTTTGTCCCGCGACGATGACGAACAGCGCCAGCACCAATCCAAAGCCCGCGAGCACACGGGATCTGACTGTCAGTTTTTCAATCATGGCTTTTCCTTTCAGCGTCATGACGGCGCTACCGCGCGGCATTCCATGCGGCTCAGGTAAATACGCGCCCGTCGGGGATGAATCTATCACCCGTCATGAGTAATGAATAGAAGAATTTTTTCCCAGCCGCACTATTGAGTCTTGAAACCAACAGTTCTAAATCTTTAACCAACAATCGACAACCGGCACGGGCGCCGCGCAACTCTTTATGCGGCATGACTCGTTTTGAGGCAAGTCAAGATGGAGGCCATATTTAACAAAGTTTCTTGCGGAAACTTTCATTGATGTCGAGAAAATTTACATGCAAGAATTTTATTGCTGGATCTAAAGATTGAATTCCTTTAAAAAACAGAACGTTATAAATATTGGCACGGTAGTTGCGTTACTACGAGCATAAGACCAACAACGTGAACACAAACCTAGTCCCATTGCCAGATCAACGAAAGGAAACACAAATGCTGAAAACCTCCCTGAACGTGGCCGTCCTGGCTGCCCTGAGCGCGCTCGCCACCGTCCCCACGCTGGCCCACGCGACCCTCGTCACGACGACGGCAACGACGAGCTTTAACGTGAGCAATGCCGTCACCGACACGCTCGGCGGCAAGTCGACGGCGTCGGACGGCAAGACGAGCGGCACGGCGAACACGAGCATGGGAACGGCCCAGGTCGCCAAGTTCGACAGCAGCGCCGGCGTGCTGACCGGCGCCACCGTCAACCTGGCCTCGACCTACAGGCAGACGACCAACGTCACCGTCGCGGCCGGCGGCACCGGCGCGAACACCGACGGCACGTTCACCGCCAAAGGCACCGGCAGCAGCTCGGTCAAGCTCGGCATCCCGGTCGGCGTCACCGGCGCGGGCGCTTCCCTGAACAACGTCCAGGACACCTGCACCCTCGTCAACGGCAAGATCAAGTCGGCCTGCGACAATGGCAGCAGCTTCACGCAGATCAACGACAACACGACGGTCAGCAGCACCGCGCTGAACGCCTACGTCGGCAGCGGCAGCTTCCTCGCCGACCTGATTGCAGCGTCGAACTCGGCCGAGACGACGCAGAACGACTTCGGCGGCATCGCCTCGACCACGTCGACCATCAAATGGAACGGTAACCTGAGCGCCACGTACAGCTACCTGCTGCACGCCGCCCAATCGTTCGATGCGAATGCGTCGATGACGGCGCTGACGCTGGATTTCGGCGACGTCTATCTGAACGACGTCGTGGGGGACAAGAATTTCTCGATCGCCAACCTGTTCGACACGAACCGCGTGGGCCTGAAGCTGACGAATATCGTGGAAACGGGCGACGTCAACAATGTGTTCTCGACCAGCCTGTCGATATTCGGGAACCTGGCGCAAGGCAACGCCAACAACTACGCGGCGTCGTTCCTCGCGACCACGCTCGGCAATAACTCGGCGACCTACCAGCTCACGCTGGCCGACGCGGCTCCCGATGTCGTGTTCGCCTCGTCCAGCCTGGGCCAGGGATACAGCCTGACGCTGAACCTGAAGGCGAACGTCCTGCAGCGCCCGGCTGCGCCCGCCGGCGGCGAGGTGCCGGAGCCGGCATCGCTGATGCTGCTGGGTCTCGGCGCACTGGGCCTGTGCGTGCAGCGCAAGCGCCGGGGCTGACCCGCCCCGACGGGCGTGCCGTCAACGCAGCGCCAGCGCCGGACGGGCCATCCCGCCGGCCTGTGCCTCGATGCGGAACGCGCCCACCGCGAGCGCCAGGCTGTCGGCTTCCTCGCGCAGCTGCTGCGCGGCGGCCGAGGCCTCTTCGACGAGGGCCGCGTTCTGCTGCGTGGCCTGGTCCATCTGGACGATGGCGCGGCTCACTTCCTCGATGCCGGTCGATTGTTCCTGGCTGGCGGCCATGATCTCGGCCATGATGTCCGTCACGCGGTTGATGCTGCCGACGATCTCGCCCATCGTCGCGCCGGCCTGGTCGACCAGTTCCGAACCGTGATGCACTTTCTGCACGGAGTCGTCGATCAGCACCTTGATTTCCTTCGCGGCCGCGGCGCTGCGCTGCGCGAGGTTGCGCACCTCGGACGCGACGACGGCGAAGCCGCGGCCCTGTTCGCCCGCCCGCGCGGCTTCCACCGCGGCGTTCAGCGCCAGGATATTGGTCTGGAACGCGATGCCGTCGATGACGCCGATGATGTCGGCGATGCGCACGGCGGACGTGTTGATCGCCCCCATCGTCGCGACCACCTGCGTCACGACCGAGCCGCCGCGGGCCGCCACTTCCGACGCCGACTGCGCCAGGGCGTTGGCCTGGCGCGCATTGTCCGCGTTCTGGCGCACGGTCGAGGTCAGCTCCTCCATCGACGTCGCCGTGCGTTCCAGCGACGCGGCCTGCTGTTCGGTGCGCGCGGACAGATCCAGGTTGCCGGTCGCGATCTGACCCGACGCCGACGCGATCGTGTCCGTGCCGGCGCGCACGCGGCCGACGATGCGGGCCAGGCCCGCGTTCATCTCGTTCAGTGCGCGCATCAGATGGCCCGTCTCGTCGTTGGCGCGGACCGGGATGTCCTGGGTCAGGTCGCCGTCCGCGACCGCCCCGGCGATGCGCACCGCTTCATCCAGCGGGCGCACGATGCTCTTCACCAGCATGGCCCCCACGACGGCGGCCAGGATCAGGCCCAGTCCCATGCCGCTCAGGCAGACGAGGCGTACCATCTCATACGTGGACTGGGAGCTCTGGTTGGCCTTGGCCGCCTCGTCCAGCTGGGTCTGGATCAGGGTATTGATCGCGGCGCGCACCGGCACGAACAGCTCGATCATCGGGCCGTTCACGAGGGCTGTCGCGCGCGCCGTGTCGCCGGCGCGCAGCGCCTCGACGATCGGACGCAACGCCTCGCCGACGAATTTGGCGCGCGCGTCCTGGAAACGCTGTGCCTCTTCCCGCTCGCCGTCCACCATCTTCGTGGCGCTGTACGACTTCCACTCGGCGTCGATGACCGCATCGTTGCGCTCGATATCGGCGAGCAGCTGCGGCACCTTGCCGGACTCCACAGTGAGCGCACGCGCCATGGCCAGCTGGTTCAGGTTCAGGGCACGCACGACCTTGTCGAGCTGGCCCAGACACACGAGTTGACTAGAGTACATGGACTGCATCCGGCCATTCGCCTGGCCGAGACTGACGAGGCCGACGGTAGCCCCAACGATCAATTCCACGCCAAGAAGCGCGATGACGAAGATCAGCCGGGTTTTGATGGTGATGTTTTTGAGCATGATGTGCGGAAACGAAAAGGACTATGAGTTGGATTATAGAAACTCATGAAGCCACGGGGAAACGACAATACGTCGTATTTGTCCCTTTTCGTTCCGACGTGGCCTACCCGCAACGAATCATTGCCGGATTGGCCACGCAGGCCCATCAGCGCAGGTTGCCCGTATGGCCGAGCGAATAACGGCCCGGCTGCGGCCACACGGTCAGGCCGTGCGGTTCGCCGCCGACCTTCACCTTCTGCATGTCGCCCGTCTTCGTATCGATGCGGTAGACCATGTCGTCGTAGCGGCCGGACAGCCACAACCATTTGCCGTCCGCGCTGACGTTGCCCATGTCCGGGCTGCCGCCGCCCGGCACGGGCCAGTGCGCGACGATCTTTCCGGTGGCAAAGTCGAGCACGGTGACGCTGCCCTTCCCTTTCGGCTTGCCATGGATGCGGTGCGTGCCGCGGCTCGCGATGTACAGGTACTTGCCGTCGCGGCTCGGGTACAGGCCGTGCGTGCCCAGGCCCACGGGAACGAAGCCGATCTCCTTGAGATTGTCGCCGTCGACGACGTGCACGCCGTCCGCATCCATGTCGGCCACGTAGAAGCGCTTGCCGTCGGGCGAGATGCGGATGTCCTGCGGCATGCCTTTCTTCGACGTGCAGATCTCGCTTGCGCCCGGCGCCGTCGGGTCGAAGCCTTCACGGAAGCGCGTCGACGGCATCGACAGCTTCAGGTAGCCGAGCACCTTGCGTTCGACCAGGTCGATCTTCGCCAGGCTGCCGTCGAATTCACACGTGAACAGCGCATAGCGGCCGTCCATCGAGAAATCGGCATGATTGATGCCGCCGCACTGCGGCACGTCGATGGCGTACTGCATGGCCATCGTGTGCGGATCGCGGAAATCGAGGCGGCGGCGCGCCTCGGCCACGACGATGGCCGAGCGGCCGTCCGGCGTGAAATACATATTGTATGGATCGTCGACGATGACGTTCGCGCCCGGCTTGCCCGTGCGCGGATCGATCGGGGTAAGGCTGCCGTCGGCGTACCGCTCGGCGTTGTTCGCCACCCACAGCGTGCGCAGGTCCCACGACGGGATCACGTGCTGCGGGCTGCGGCCGACCTTGAAGCGGTCGACGACCTTCATGGTCGCGGGATCGATGACGCTGACGTCGTTCGTGCGCAGGTTCGGCACATAGACGCGTTCCAGGTCGCCCTTGACGGCGGGGCTCAGGTTCGCGCTGCCGATCTCGCTGTATACATTGTGCGGATCGACGACGCGCGGCATGCCCGGCACGGTCACGACGGCCGTGGCAGCGGGAGTGGTCGAAGTTCCGGTGGCCTGGGCCGATGCCGGCGCCCGCGCAGATGCGTCGACGACACGGGATGCGACGACGACGCCCGCCAGGGCGGTCACGGCCAGGATGGCACCGACGGTGATTTTGGTTGACACGATGGCTTCTTTACTTTCGTTGGACAGGTTTCGAATTCGGGGCGGTCTGCATCTGGCGTGCCGCGCGGATGGCCGCCACCGAAGAGTCGACGATGCGCTCCACGCCGATGCGGCCCAGGGCCAAAGTCGCCCGAGTCGGATCGCCGTGCACGCCGGCGCGCACGCCGCCGCGCGCCCCGGCCGCCAGCTGGGCGGGACGCACGAGCGCGGGATCGATCGCCAGCGTCAGCGCCGTATCGGCAAGGCCCGCGTGCGTGCCGATCTCGGCGTCTGAAAAACCGCGCTGCTTCAGGTCGGCCACGAATGCGGTCTGCGCCGCATCATAGTACGCAAGCAAGGCATGAGCGCGGCAGCCTGGTACGCGGTTGACACGCGCGGCCGCTTTTTCTTCATTCTTCTGGTAACCGCCGTGGTCGCCCAGGAAGAACACGTCGCGRATGCCGTGCTGGCACAGGCTCTTCGCGGCGGCTTCCAGCAGCGATTCGAACGCGGCGTCCGGAATGGAAATGGTGCCGGCAAAGCGCATGTGCGCGGCCGGCGGCGCGATCGACCCTTCGGGCACATAGGCGACGACAGGCGCGACGACCGCATCGCCCAGCCGGGCGGCGATCCGCCCCGCCAGCACGCGGGCACGCTCATTATGTTTGCCGAGGACGATGTGAGGACCGCTCTGCTCGGTGCCGCCGATGGGCACGAGGGCCGTCGTGGTACCGGCCGCGATGCGTTCGCGTAATTCCGGTGACGTGAGATCGTCGAGGTATACGCCGGCCGTGGACGTTGCCGCCGGCGCCGCGGCCGGGCAGGCAGCCGCGAACAGGGCCAGGAAAACGAATCCCAGCGCGTTGCGGCACCACGAGTTGTGCAGGTGAAGCATGTAGCGTGTTCCTGATACAAGCGCGCGCATGGGCACGAACGCCATCCGGCGCGCAACCGAGCATCTATTGTAGAGCATACCGACGCAGCGGGCGGGAGACTGGCCGGAATTTTTAACGATCACTCCGGCTGAGTCGCGCGGCGGCGACAGCCCCACTGTCAGTTCTGCTAGGAATGAAATCCTTTTCATACGTTCAATTTCGCGCTAGCATCCGACGCTCATCATTACATAATTACGTAATACAACAAGGTACAACAAGGAGACCCATGAGTACTACCGAAATCTTCCTGCTCGCGATGCTGATCGTGTTCGTCGTGCCCTATCTCATCTGGCGGCTCGGCCGGACCGATTATTTCGCCCCGCTCGCCATCGTCCAGATCATCATGGGCGTCGTCCTCGGGCCGGGTGTGCTTGGCGCAGTGTTTCCTGACTACCATAAATTCGTATTCAACCCGGACGTCGTGAAGACGCTGAACGGCATCGCCCAATGGGGCGTCATGCTGTTCGTGATGCTGGCCGGCATCGAGCTCGACCTGAAGAAAGTCTGGCAATACCGCCGCGAGAGCGCGACGACCGCCGGGCTGTCGCTCGGCATCCCCCTGCTGTTCGGCTGCGCCGCCGCCGTACTGCTGATGTCGTATCCGGGCTGGATGGGCGCCAGGGCCGCCGCCTGGCAATTCACGCTGGGCACCGGTATGGCCTGCGCGGTGACGGCGCTGCCGGTGCTCGTGCTGCTGATGCAAAAGCTCGACATCCTGCGCCAGCCGATGGGCCAGCGCATCCTGCGCTATGCCAGCCTGGACGACGTCGCGATCTGGGGCGTGCTGGCGGTGATCATGCTGGACTGGGAACGCATGGGCCGCCAGCTCGGCTTCCTCGCCGCGTTCGCCCTGCTGACCTTCGTGTTCCGCCGCCTGATGGCGCGCATGAAAGAGACCGACCGCTGGTACGTCGCCGTCATCTGGCTGATCGCCTGCGCGTTCGGCGCCGACTGGGCCGGCCTGCACTTCATGGTCGGCGCGTTCCTGGCCGGCGTCGTGATGGATGCCCACTGGTTCAGGCAGGAGCAACTGGACGGCCTGTTCAAGAACGTGCTGCTGGTACTGATGCCCGTGTTCTTCCTCAGCACCGGCCTGCGCACGAAATGGGACCTGGGCGGCTATGCCGTGTTCTTCGCGGGCGGCCTGCTGCTGTTCGCCTCCGTCGGCGGCAAGCTGGTCGGCGCACACATCGCCGGCAAGGTATTGAAATGGAAAGACGGCGAGGCCTCGATCATCGGCTGGCTGCTGCAAACGAAGGGCCTCATCGAGATCATCTTCGCCAACATCCTGCTGGACAAGCAGATCATCACGAGCGAAACGTTCACCGCGCTGCTGCTGATGGCCGTCGGCAGTACAATGCTGACTGTCCCGGTCGTGCATCCGAAGCTGAATCGCGTGCAGCACCGCGGACTGGTGAATCAGGCCAGTTCCTGATTGGATACGATGACGATGGAGTAAACGATGGCGCGCAGCGGACTCACGAAATCACAGGTCAGGGAAGCCCGCGACCGTCTGCTGGCCGAAGGCCGCCATCCCTCCGTCGACGCCGTGCGCCATGCGCTGGGCGACAGCGGCTCCAAGTCGACCATCCACAAATACCTCAAGGAGCTGCGCAGCGAGGACGGCGGCGGCGACGTCGCGCCCGGCCTGCGCCGCGAGGACACGGGCCGCGCCCTGCACGCCCTTGTCGACCAGCTGGCCGACCGCCTGCACGCCGACTTCGACGAACGCATGCGTCTACTCCGCGCGGCCCATGACGACGCGTTGCGCGAGCGCGACCGCGAGCTGGCTGAACTGCGCAACACCGTGGCCACCCTGGCGGCGCGTGTAAAACAGCTGGAAGCCGAAGCGCAGTTCGAGGCCGACGACTCCCCGCTGCGCCACTGGCACGACCGCCAGCGCGCGCCGGGCGGTTTCGGCCACTTCGACCGCAGCCTGCTGAATTCGCGCTCGGCCGTGCGCGACGCTTCTCCCTTCGACCTGATCCGGGCCGCCGCCCGCTCCTGATCCGTGCCGCCGTCCGACCCGCCGCGCGCCGACGCGCCCGTGCGCCTGTCCGCGCGCGACTTGCGCTCGCGTTTCGGCGGACCGTTCACATTCGACGTGCGCGCAGGCGAATGCGTCGCCATCCAGGGCCCGTCCGGCGCCGGCAAGAGCGTCCTGCTGCGCATGCTGGCCGACCTCGACCCGCACGACGGCGACGTACTGCTCGACGGCCGCCCCGCCGCCTCGATGCCCGCGCCGGCATGGCGCGCCGCCGTCGTCTACCAGGCGGCCGAACCGGCATGGTGGGAAGCCACGGCGCGCGCGCACTTCAGCGGCGTCGACGCCGGCTTCGTCGAACGCACGCTGGCCGCACTGGGCCTCGCCGCGTCCGTGCTCGACACCGACATCGACCGCCTGTCGACGGGCGAACGGCAGCGGCTCGCCCTCGTGCGCTCGCTGGCCCGGCGGCCGCGCGTGCTGCTGCTCGACGAGCCGACCGCGGCCCTCGACCCGGCGGCGACCGGACGCGCGGAGGCGCTGCTGCGCGACTGTCTCGCGGACGGCATGGCCGTGCTGCTCGTCACCCATGCGGTCGAGCAGGCGCGCCGCCTCGCGCACCGGGTCTTCCGTCTCGAACGGGGCATGCTGGCGACGCCATGAATGCCATCCACCTCGGCACCTGGGACCTGCTGGCGGCCGCCGTCCTGATCGTGCTGGACGCCGCGCTGTCGCTGGCGCTGCGCCTCGGCGTGCACCGCCAGATCCTCGTCGCGGCCATACGCATGGTGGCGCAGCTGACCATCGTCGGGCTCGTGCTGCGTCACGTGTTCGCGGCGGCATCCCCCGCCGCGACCTTGGCCGTGATCGTGTTCATGATCGCGGCGGCCACGCGCGAAGTCGCCACCCGGCCGAAGCAACGCCTCGAGCGTCTCATGAATTACCAGATCAGCGCCGCCGTCGTGTCCTGTGCCGGCTTCGCGACCGTCCTGCTCGCGCTGACGACGGCCGTGCGCCCGACGCCGTGGTACGAACCGCGGTATGCGATCCCGCTGATGGGCATCGTACTCGGCAGCGTGCTGAACGCCGCCAGCCTCGCACTCGACGGGATACTGGACGGCGTCGTGCGCGAGCGCGCCCGCATCGAGGCACGGCTGGCCCTCGGCACGCCGTTCCGTGACGCCATCGGTCCGCTCGTGCGGAGTGCCACGCGGCGCGGCATGATCCCGGTGGCGAACCAGATGTCGGCCGCCGGCATCATCACGCTGCCCGGCATCATGACCGGCCAGCTGCTGGCCGGCATGGACCCGATGGAAGCCGTGAAATACCAGATCCTGCTGATGTTCCTGCTCGCGGGCGCGAGCGGCCTGGCGGCGGTCGGCGCCGCCCTGCTGGCCGTGCGCGCGCTCTCCGACGACCGGCAGCGGCTGCGCACCGACCGCCTGCGTCGTTAAACCGGACGGGCGGCGATCAGTGCCGTGTCGACCGTGAAGCTGCCGTCGTCCCCGATGGCGAAATGATCCCTCACCTCGGCGGGTGCGCGCCGTTGCAGCGCGCGGATGGCGGCAACCTGGACGTCGGGCGTCTGCATGCGTGTGATCCACGTGCCGAATTCGAGCCGCAGGCGGTAGGTGGCGACGTCGTCGACGGCGAATCCGACGGCCGAGAGCAGGGACCGCCACTCGTCCAGCGACGCATTGCGCACGTGCGACGGGTCGCGCAACAGCTCCAGCGTCTGCAGCCAGGTGTCGAGCAACGGCTGGCCGGGCGAGACGACGTCCATGAACAGAGCCAGCCCGTCCGGCTTGACCACGCGCCGCATCTGCGCCAGGCCGTCGCGGAACGCGCCCCAGTGGTGCGCACTATAGCGGGTGGCGACGACGTCGAAGGCCCCGGACGGACAAGGCAGCGCCTCGGCCGCGCCCTGCTTCGCGACGATGTTGTCCAGCCCACGCCGCTGCGCCTCCGCCGCGACCGTCTCCAGCATCGCGGCCGACAGGTCGTACGCGACGACTTTGCCGACGAGGCCCGCGAGGCGGAACGCGACATGCCCACCGCCGCAGCCCATGTCCAGCGCGACGGCATCGGGGCGGACCCCGACCAGGCTGGCCATCCGGTCCAGGTCGGCGCCGGCGGCGTGCACGGCGCTCGCCAGGTAGGCTTCGGCGCGGGAATCGTATTGTTCGAGGACGGTTGCATCGTGGGTGGGGTGTTCCATGGCGGCTCCTGGTCGATTGGGAAACCCATTGTCGGCCAGGCGTTTTCCTGTTACA